>CALXHD010000011.1 GCA_944388015.1 uncultured Clostridia bacterium
GTTTTTTGATAAAAATAATTACAAATTCTATTGACTCCATAAAAAAAATATATTATAATGTAAAAGTAACTTATGGAGAAATACCCAAGTTGGTGAAGGGGCTTCCCTGCTAAGGAAGTAGGTCCCGCAAGGGGCGCGAGAGTTCGAGTCTCTCTTTCTCCGCCATTTAATGGGATGTTTTCGTAACATCCTTTTTTGTACACAAATTAATGGAAACCCAAAGAGAGAAGTTAAATGATTGTAATTTATAAAAAGAAAATATATAGCTTGTGAGGTAAAAATGAAAAGAATTTTTAACAAATTGTTAGTAATATCTTTAGTTTGTAGTATTTTATCTGTATTATTATGTATTATTTCAATAGGAAATTTTGATAGTTATACATTAGATGCAATAGATGAAATGCAAAGTAATATTAATACTGATGATGTAAGTGGTTATGCTAATTTAATGAAAGTTTCTTTATCTATGTTTTTAGATGTGGGTGGAATTTTAGGATATTTTATATTTGTTGTTCTTATTCCAGGTTTGATATTGTTTGTAATTGTGATTTTGCAGGCTTTTGCTAGATTATTTCAGATAGGAAATGAAAAAAAGTGGAAAAATATTGTTAGCAGAATTTTATCTTATATATCAATATTTTTTCAGGTGTTAGTTTGTATTGTGTTAATATTAGATTTCTTTAGAAGTTTAAGTGTAAATAAAATATTATTAATTGTAGTTTTTATTTTAAATATTATTTCTATTGTAATGTTTTTTTACGAATTGTCTAACATAAAAAAATTGGAAGTTAATAATGCTAATTTAAAAAGTTGAATAAAATTACAATAATTGTAAATAATAACAATAATATATAAATATGCAATGGAGAGGAATTTTTATGAAAAAGATAAAAAAAGTTGTTATTTTTACAATTTTAGGAATAGGATTAATTTGTAGTATTATTCTATGGCCTAAACCAAATGAAGTTGAAGCATTGTCTAAATATGGATCAAGGGGGAGTGAGGTTACTCAAATTCAAACAAAACTAAAGAGATGGGGCTATTATAACGGAAACATTGATGGAATATATGGTAGTCAAACATTAGAAGCGGTTAAATATTTTCAGAGAAAAAATGGCTTAAAGGTAGATGGAATAGCAGGAGAACAGACTTTAAAGGCTATGGGGATAATGACATCAAGTTCAAATTCAACTGGTAGTACAACAAATTCAAGTGATTTAAATTTACTTTCAAGATTAATATATGGAGAAGCAAGAGGAGAGAGTTATACAGGGCAGGTTGCGGTTGGTGCAGTTGTATTAAATAGGGTTAAAAGTAGTTCTTTTCCTAATACTATTGCAGGTGTAATCTATCAGTCAGGAGCATTTGATGTTGTTTCAGATGGTCAAATAAATTTAACTCCAAATTCAACTGCAAAAAAGGCTGCACAAGATGCTTTAAATGGTTGGGATCCAACATATGGAGCTATTTATTATTTTAATCCTTCAACAGCAACAAATAAATGGATATGGTCAAGACCAATGACAGTAACTATTGGAAAACATAGATTTTGCAAGTAAAATTTAATTATAGTTAAGTTTATATAGTAAAAAAGTGAGAATATAGTATATAAAAATTACTAACTTCTCACTTTTTAATCTAATTATTAAATAAAATATATTGTATATAATTTTATACTGTCTGTAATATTGTAACAACAATTTTCCATATTCCGAATGAACCAAAGATTACAACACAACTAACTACATAAGTTATAAACATTTTCTTTACTTCTGCTTTTCCCTCTACACTTGATAATATAAATTTAACTCCTAATACAATTCCTACAATAACTGCTAACCCAACACCTATTTGAAGTACAATGTTATATATATCTCCAAATTGTGTTTGGAAATCTTGCATATCTAATTTATCATTTGACCCATCTGTAATAAAATCATCTGCGTCAGTCATTGATTGTTCTAGTCCGTCATCATAGGTATCGTCTCTAGCTAGTTTTGAAGGTTGTTTGTATATTTTTGGGGCATTCAGTGGGGTATAATGATATACTTCTTGAACACTTTCACCATTTAAAAGTCTTATAGTACTTGCGTCAGCATTGGAGTCTAGCTTTTTTTCCCATTCTTTTTTTACAGTATCTGAAAGTAGAGAAGGATCATTTACTAATAACCATTCTTTTATTTCGGAAGTATTATATTTTAGCAATTCTTCATCAGATTCTTCTATTTTTCCACTTTCTTTGCTAAAAGATTTTGCATTATCTCTTATCATATTTAATATACTACTAGTTGCATTAATATCGTCAGTGTATGGTGATGATGCTGCACCTGAAGCAAGAAGTGAAGCTTCTAAGTCTTTTAATTTCTTATATTTTTTTTCATAAGCATCTAAATATTCGTCTATATTTTCTTTTGTTATTTTACTTTCTACATCATTAAGAATTTGTTTTTTTTCTGAGTTATTTTCAGCTTTCTTATAGCTTTTGATGACTGAATCTACATCTATTGCATAAACGCTAATTTGAATAAGTAATATTAAACATAGGAAAATAGATAAAATTTTAAATAAAATTGTTTTTTTCATTATACCACCTTCTTTTTATTACATGTATAAGTTATAATATGTATACTTTTTGTTTAAATATGTTATAATATATATTGCTTTTTATTAAGTACTATACTTAATAAAAAATAAAGACTTTTGAAAGATTTGCTACTCTAAGGATTATTCCTCAATGTACAAGTTATAATTAGAAAAAATATACAAAATAAAAATATATCTATTATGTGTAAGTATTGCTATTTTTGTCTATTTATGTTATATTTTAAATAGGGAATAATTTTTTATTAAGTATAGTACTTAATAAAAAATAAAGATATTGTAAATAATCGACCAATATAAAGGAAGGGGGATAGTCAATATGAAAAAGAAAGTGCTAAAATTAAAAAATATATTTTTTATATTTATAATAATGAGTTTAATAATTACGCAATTTTCAGTAGTTAATGCTGCAAAAGAGAATTTTAAAGAAAGCTTAGATGCTCAATATAATAATTATAAAAATAGTGGTCAAAAAAGTTTGGAAAAATGGTTAGGAGATAGTAATAATCTAATGGGAGTATATTCAACAGCTTATGATGGTGGAGAATATGCAACAATAGATTCTGAAGATATAGATGGTTTGTCAGATGAGCAATACGAGTTTTTTAGAGATGCAGTATTGTATGCAAATACTAAAAATTCTGCTTTTCAACAAGCAATAGGTAATGAACAAAACGCAGAAACAGCATTAAAAGCAGTAAATAATGTACTAAGTGGTTCAAATAAATTTCAAAAAGAACCTGATGATGTAAAAAATATACTAAAAGAAGGGGAAGATGCTGCAGACCAGTCTGCTGATATTTCTAAAGGAGAAGGAGAGACAGAAGCTCTTCGTGAACCAGCCAAAATATATAAACAACCTACAAAACAAGCCAAAGATGATAGTTATGATGATGGGTTAGAACAATCAATGACTGACGCAGATGAATTTATTGAAAATGGGTCAAATGATAAATTAGATTTGCAAGATTTCCAAACACAATTTGGAGATATATATAACATTGTACTTCAAATAGGTGTTGGGTTAGCAGTTATTGTAGGAATTGTATTAGGAGTTAAATTTATATTATCAAGTGTAGAGGGAAAAGCAGAAGTAAAGAAAATGCTTATAACTTATGTAGTTAGTTGTGTTGTAATATTTGGCTCATTCGGAATATGGAAAATTGTTGTAACAATATTACAGACAGTATAAAAAATTAAATTATAATTTGAGGTAAGAGTAGCTTTTGAAGGCTACTTTTATTTATCTATTAGGAAAGTCATACTGACTTTTCTAATAGATAAAACACGTTGCACACAAATTTATTACATAAATTTGGCGCAGAACAAATTAACGGAAAGCCAAAGAGAAAAATTAAAATTATTGCAAAATTATAAGGCTTTCCGATTTGTTCTTGTATAAAAGTACCAAATTAAATAATTTTTATATATAAATTGACAAAAAAATTAACAAATTGTATAATGAAATTAGAGAGAACTAAAATTGCTTTAAAATTATGTATGTTCATATATTAGAGCAAGAAAGGAATGGAATTTTATATGAAAAGAATCAATAAATTTTTTATAATATTTATAATACTGATTAGTATTATACTAAATTTCACATATGTATATGCTGATGATTTAGGTTTAGGAGATTTAGATGCATATAAAGGAATAGGTTCTACTTCAGGAACATTTTTAAATAAAACTTCTAATATATTATACATAGTACAAGTTGTAGGAACTATTGCAGCTGTTATAGTACTAATGGTAATAGGAATAAAATATTTAGCAGGAAGTGTAGAAGAAAGGTCAGAATACAAGAAAAATATGTGGCCATATCTACTTGGAGCATTTATATTATTTGCAGGAGTACCATTTATCAGAATGATATATACAATTGCAAGGTCATTATTTGGAGTGCCAGGTTTATAAAAAAATGAAGGGAATGGGAATTTTATGAGTAGCAAAAAAGTAAAAATACTAAAATGTATGTTAGTAATATTTTTAGCAACTATTTTAGTGTATGGATTTGTTATGAATGTTAATGCATTATCACCTAAACAATATGAAGATCATAAACATACTGTAGATACAGGAGAAATAGAATCGATAGGACAAAGGATATTTAGATTAGTTATTGTTACAGGAACATTTGTCTCAGTTATAGCTTTAGTTATAATGGGAATAAAATATATGATAGGAAGTGCAGAAGAAAAGTCAGAGTATAAAAAGACAATGTTACCATATGTAATAGGTGCATTTTTCTTATTTGCTGCTTCAGCATTAGCACAAATATTATATAATGTATTTTCTAGTTTTACAGGAGTATAGTAAAAAAATGTTGCAAATTGTAAAAATATATGCTAAAATGTATTTATAAGGGTGTTTTTAATATTAAATTATATAAAAGATATAAAAGGAGGAGAAAAAATGAATAAGAAAAAAATGGAAAAAGTGCTTAGTATAATAATGATTGCAATTGTAATAATCTTTAATGTATTAACAATAGTAAATGCTGTTGATTATGGGCAAGAGTTTGAACCTAGTAGTGTAACTGGAAAAGACTCTACAATGGATACAGGTTCAGTTCAAAATTTAGGTCAAAGTATATTTGCTGTAGTTAGAGTTGTTGGTATATTAATATCTGTTATAATTTTAGTTGTACTAGGTATAAAGTATATGATGGGAAGTGCAGAAGAAAAATCAGAATACAAAAAGACTTTATTACCATATGCAATTGGTGCATTTTTAATATTTGCTGCTGCAAATATTTCACAAATTCTATACAATGCATTTGTGGACTTTTCAGCAACTGGACAATAGAATATTACATAAATGTTACAATTATATTAAATTTAAAAAAAATTACGCAAAAATGTTACAATTTTTGCGTTTTTTTGATATAATAAAAGAGGATACAAATGTAAAAAATAAGGAGGCAATTTATGAATAGTTATAATATACCAAGAAATGTAAAAGGAGAAGGTAGAATATTATATATATTTTCTACAAAAGCACTTATATATACCTTTGTAGGAATATTAATAGGAAGTATATTTTACTTTATATTTAACTTAATGGGAATGAGTACATTAGGATTAATATTTATTATTTTCTTTGGAATAATTGGGTTTGTTATAGCAACATTCAGAGTGCCTGATACATCAGCATTTAAAATAACTCAAAAAACAGGTGGAGAAAAGATAGATGATGTTATTATAAGATATATAAAATTCAAATTACAAAAAGGAAGAATATATGTATATGATCAAAATAGAAGACAAGAAAAAGTAGAAACAAAAGAAGAAGGAGGAAAATAATATGGGAACAGAAGGAATAAGTCAAATCTTAGTAATAGCATTAGCTATTATGTTACCAATACTTTTGATATTTGTAATTATATTAGTGACATTATGGTTAAAAAACAAAAAAGTGGAAAAGAGAATAGAAAAAGGAAAAGAAGTAATAGAAGATAAAAAAGAAGAAAAAAAGAAAACAAAATCAGAAACAAAATTAACACCAACATATAATAAACAATCAATATTTGACTTTATGGAATTTGATGGTGTAGAAGATAATATGATTATACAAAAAAATGGCAGAAGATATGTTATGGCTATTGAATGTCAAGGTGTAAACTATGACTTGATGTCACAGGTAGAAAAGGTTGGAGTAGAAGAAGGATTTCAACAATTTTTAAATACATTAAGACATCCAATACAAATATATATACAAACAAGAACTATAAATTTAGAGAAAAGTATTTTGCAATATAGAAATAGAGTAAGAGATATAGAATCAGACTATAATAGGAGAGTATATGAGTATAACAGAATGGTACAAAGTGGTACATATACAAGAGAGCAACTTAATAAAGCATATTTTGAGGTTACTAAAAAAAGAAATTTATATGAATATACAAAAGATATTGTAGATAATACAGAAAAAATGAGTTTGAACAGAAATATTTTAAGTAAGAAGTACTACATAATTATTTCGTATATGCCTGAAGAAGGTTCAGTTGATACATATAATAAAGATGAGTTAAGAAATATAGCATTTTCTG
The DNA here is from genome assembly GCA_944388015.1 of uncultured Clostridia bacterium. Classification (GTDB taxonomy): domain Bacteria; phylum Bacillota; class Clostridia; order TANB77; family CAG-508; genus CAG-269. The sequence continues at coordinate 6,653 of CALXHD010000011.1, forward strand.
AATTATATACAAAGGCACAATCATTAATAAGAGCAATTGCAGCATGTTCAGTTTCAGGTAAAATATTGAATTCGAGTGAATTAATTGAATTACTATATGTAGCATATAACAGAGACGATTCAGAAATATTTGGATTAGATAAAGCAGTACAAGCAGAATATTATGACTTATATTCAACAGCACCTGATGTATTTGAAAAGAAAATGAAAATATTGGATGAAAAAATAAGAGAAGAAGCTGTAGAATTGGCAAATAAATCTATAGAAAAAGTAAAGACTAAATCTAAAATGCAAGAAATGGCAGAAAAGAAAGAAAAAGAGATGGACAACCTAATTAGTGAATTTGCAAAAATATTATTGCAAGAAAATAGGGCAACTGTAGGAGTTGATGTAGCAAATAAAGCAATAGAAGAGATTCAAGAAGAGGATAAAAAGAGAAAAGAAAAAACAGAAGAAGGAGGAATAGATAATGAAAAAGGCAAAAAAACAACAAGTAGAACTAGAAAAAAAGCAAACTAGTCAAGAAAATGTTGAGATATTAAAAAGAAAAACAATAAAAGAGTTAATAGCGCCAGCTGGAATTGACGCATCTCATATAGATCATCTAGAAATAGTATCTAATGTTACTAAATATGCAAGAAGCTTTTTCATATCTACACTTCCACGTATGTGTACATTTCCAGAATTATTTAGAGATTTATATTTCTTTGGAGACATAAATACATCTATATATATTACTCCTATAGCAGAATCAAGATCACAAAATGAATTAAATAGGGTAATAAATGAGTTAGAGACAGAAAGGTTAGTTGCAGCAGATAGAGGAAATATAAATAGGGAAAGTACATTAACACAAAAAAAATATGAAGCAGAACAATTAAGAGATGAAATAGCAGCAGGTTTTAACAAGATGTATGAAGCTTCTGTTGTAGCAACATTATTTACATATAATTTAGATGATATAGAAAGACTTACAAAATTACTAGCTACAGAGATGTCAAAAACACTTGTATCTATAAAAAGTGCATGGGGATTACAAGAAGAAGCATTTAAATCAAATTTACCATTAATGACAGATACTCTAAAAAAGACACACTCATTTGATAGTCGTTCAATGGGTACAGTATTCCCATTTACAACATCTGAGGTAGGACATCCAACAGGTATACCCCTAGGATTTAATAGACAAACAGGTACACCAATTTTATTTGATAATTTTTCACCAACATTATCAAATTATAATATGGTTATATTTGCTAAATCAGGTGCTGGTAAATCTGTTACAATGAAAACATTAATATCAAGGTCATCAGCACTTATGGGAATAGAAAGTTTAGCATTAGATGCAGAGGGTGAGTACACAATAGTTGCAGAGAGTTTGGGAGGAATTAATGTAGTAGTTAGTCCAAATTCAAATACAGTTATTAATTTATTTGATATAGAACCTGAAAGAGTTAAAGATGAGATAACAGGTAGAGAAAAAATAGTACTAAATGTAGAAAATAAAGTAGAAGATGTTACGCAAGCACTACTTACAATGGCTAGGGGTAGTACAAGAAGCACAGAGGTAAATGAGCTTACAAAACAGGTTATAGCAGAATCTGTAGCAGAAGAATATGAAATATTAGGAATTACAAGTGACCCTAACAGTTTATATAAAGAAGGATCTAAATTACAAAGAGGAGATAAGTTATATAGTGACAAAAAAGAAATGCCAACTATTGGTTCATGGTATAAGAGAATTCAAAGAAAAGCAGAAATGAATGATAATGAAGATTATAGATTCCATTATAGTTACTTATTAAAAGTTATGAAACAATATATAAGAGAATATAATGGGCAAATGGCGTATTTTGATGGACAATCAACATTTGAGTTATTAGATGGAGCACCATTTATAAATTTGGATATATCTCAACTAGAGGAAAGATTTGCAAGACCTTTGGCTCAACAAATATTACTTTCTTGGATATGGGAAAAATATGTTAAGAAAAATAGTGAAGATAGAACAAAAGCTACGCAAAAAAGGGTTTTAGTTGATGAGGCATGGATGTTACTTCCATATCCAGAAGCCGTAGACTTTTTAAACAAAATGGCTAGACGTGCAAGAAAAAGAAATGTATCTTTGGCAATTATATCACAAAGATTTCAAGACTTTTATGAAAAACCTGAAGCTCAAGCAGTACTTACTTCATCTGATACAAAGTTATTTTTAGCACAAGATAAATCAGAAATACAATATGTAAAAGAAGTATTTAAACTAAGTGAAGGTGAAGCGGGATTTTTAGTAAATTGCTTAAGGGGAGAGGGACTATTAAAAGTTGGAGGAGATACTGCAATACTTCAAATAACCCCAACAGCTAAAGAATTTGAATTTATAGAAACAAACTTAAACAAAATGGTACAAATGAGAAAAATGAAAGCATAAAGATAAGGGGAAGGAGAAAAATAATGAGAATTTTTACAAGTAAAAATCTAGTACAAAAGATTGTAATATTATTATTAGTAGTTCTACTCTTTAACTTCCTTGTGCCAGTTAAGGTATTTGCAGATGACGATGATGATGTACCAGGAGGAAGTTTGTTAAGAACATTGATGCATCTGTTTCAAGGATTAGGTGATATCATAAATGGTGCCTTTAACCATTTTATGTTAGGTACTACGCAAATCTTGGGATCAGCCATGCTGGACTATAATGATCCTGACTATAGGGCAAATATAGAAGAACCAGGTTCTGCACTCTATTGGGATGGAACAGCCCCACAGGATGGAGGAGCTGTAAAAACAATTGAAGAAGGATATTTATTTGAAGGAAGTGGATGGCTTTTTGGAGATACTATTCAAGTTCCAAATATATTATATTGTCCAGAAAATATATTTGCAAACAAAATTGCTGTTTTAGACATAAATTTTCTAAATCCAAATCAATATGAAGCTGTTGAATATGAAGAAGATGGAGAAACTCCAACATCTGATGCAGAGGATGCGGCACAATCACTTACAGTAAGGGGAGAAGATCCTGAAACAGGAGAAGGTAGAGAAAATACATTAAGATACATAATTTCAAGTTGGTATAAAGCTTTTAGAAATATCGCTGTGGTTGGACTTTTAATAGTCTTAGTATATATTGGTATTAGGACTTTAATAAGTTCAACATCATCTGATAAGGCAAAATATAAAGAAAGTCTACAAGATTGGCTAGTTGCATTATGTTTAATATTTTTTATTCACTATATTATGGCTGGAATTTTAATGATTACAGAAAAATTTACAGAACTTGTAGATGAATCAGTTGATACTAATGTATATGTAGATGCAAGTAAGGCAGAGGAAAATGACATGTTAATAAATGACGGGTTAGATGAACTTAAGTTTAAAACAACAATAACAGGGTATGTCAGATTTATGGCACAATCAAATGATACAGGCGATTGTACAGCATTCACAATTATGTATGTTGCATTAGTAATATTTACAATAATGTTTACAATTACATATATAAAAAGGTTTTTGTATATAGCATTTTTTACGATGATTGCACCACTTGTGGCGTTATCATATCCATTAGATAAAATTAGAGATGGTAAAGCACAGGCATTTAATATTTGGTTTAAAGAATATACAATGAATGTTATAATACAACCAGTACACTTACTATTATTTTCAATATTTATAGGAAGTGCTATGAATTTAGCAGTAAATAATCCAATGTATGCAATTGTTGCAATGGGATTTTTATTACCAGCGGAAAAATTTATAAAGAAGTTATTTGGATTAGACAGAGCAGAAACTGCAAAAGGATTAGGAGAGATTGCAGGTGGAGCTTTAGCTATGCAAGGATTTGGTAAATTAGTTGGACAGTTCACAGGTGGAAATAAAAATAAAGGAAATACTTCTAATAAAACAAGTGAAGCAAATGCTTTAAATAAACCTAGAGGAGCTAATCCTGAATTTGAAAGTAGAACTTATGGTCAAGCATTTGGTACAAATCAAACAAGACAAGTAGGTGATGGCACAAACCAAAATGGTAATACAGAAAATGGTAATACTAGAAATAGTAATACTGGAAATGGTAATGGTAATAATAATGAGTTGAGATATGGTCAGAGAATTGAAAGAAGTAGAAGAGAAGGACAAAGTGGAATTCAAGGAGAAATAATTACAAATAATTCACAAGAACCACTTCAAAATAATAGTGGAGATATTCCTATACTAGATGCTGGATCATATCGAGGAGAATCAAATTATGAAACAGGACAGTATAGTATGGATTATACTAGACTTGCTATGTCACCTGATGAAATACCTAATCCTAATGAATTAGGTAGTAGTCAATCATCATCTAGTAGAACAAATGTTACTGAAAATAGTGATAATAATGATAATTATATTAATAACTCATCATTAGATACATCAGTTTTAGATGCTAATTTAAATACAGAAAGAAGTATAGACACAGAAGGAAATTCAGGTACAGAATCAGGCTCAGAAGGAAGTTTAACTGATACAGGAACATCTAGTGATTTTAGAAATAGACATGCATTGAATCTTTCAGCAGGTAGAAATCTATCTAGAATGGATAGATTCAAAGCATGGGGAGCTCCTAGAGTAAGAGGAATACAAAGCGCTGCAAGTAATAGGGCAGCAAAAATAACAGGGGCAATGACAAAACCATTCACAAAAGAAAATAGAGGTAATACATTTAAAGCGGTTGCAAAAGGAGCAGGAAGACTAGCAGGAGCAGCAGTTGTAGGTACAGCAGCTTCTACACTTGGAATTGCAGCAGGTGTAGCTAGTGGAGATGCAGGAAAAGCATTTTCATATGGGGCAGCAGCATTTGCACAAGGAGCACATTTAGGAGGAATGGTTGGAGCACAAGCTGGTAATGCTGTTTCAAGTGCAATTGTGGAAGATAAAGGTGTGTATGAAACTCAAGTAAAAGATAAAGAAACAAGAAAAAGGGAAAGACAAGAAAGATATGATCGAGAATGGAAAAAGAATTCATCAAATATACAATATTTAAGAGAACAAGGATATACAGATAAAGAAGCAAGAGAACGTTTAGATAGTGGCATTTATGATAAATTCTTAAATGCTGGTGTAACAGATATTAAGATAGCAGAAAGAGCAATGAAACGTGCTAATGCAAACAATTTAAGCGAAGAACATATGGTAAAAGTTGCACAAATGGCACAGAATTCAAAAGAGGATTTTGGAACTCAAAAGAGAAATGCTATTAGAGATGATATGGTAAAACAAGGAATTCAAGAAAGTATGGCAAACTCAGTTGTAAAAGACATGCAATATGTTTTAGATGTAGAAGACTAGGAGGAATAGGTTATGAATATATTTAGATGGTATAATCAAAATAGAGGAAAATTTTGGGCAACAATTCTTGTAATAGTATTTTTGTTACTTATTATTTATACACTAAATTATTTGTATAAAGAGCAAGATCAAGAAGAAAATAATAATATTGCTAAAAATACTTCAAATACTGTTAATAATACTAGGGAAAATGTATATGAAAATCCAAACCATAAACAAAATCAATCTATGGTATCAGGAGGAACTGTACCAGAACAATATGAAAATACATTTTCTAATTTAATAAATAATTTCTTTACATATTGCAAAAATCATGAGCCTGAAAAGGCTTATGATTTGCTGTCTACGGATTGTAAAGAAATATTATATCCTAATGTACAAATATTTATAGACCAATATTATAAAAATAAATTTTCTATGGAAAAATTATATTCATTTCAATCTTGGACATCTAAAGAAATGTTTATATATCAGGTAAGAATATACAACAATATGTTAGCAACAGGTCAAGGAAGTGACCAGCAATATATACAAGATTATGTTAGTATAGTAAATGATAATGGAGAGTATAAATTAAATGTAGATGGTTTCCTTAGAGTTTTTGCAAGAGGTAAAGAACAGACCAAAAATGGAATTACTATAAAAATAGATTCTTCAGAAATATATATGGATTATGAAATTTTAAATGTATTTGTAACAAATAATACTAAAGATACTGTATTATTAGATAGTAAAACAGAAACAGATTCAGTTTACGCACAAGATAAAAATAAGGTTAAATTTGAAGCAATGTTATATGAGAATAAAGACGAAGAATTGGAAATAGAACCATGGAGTGAAAAACAAATAAAAATAAAATTCAGTAATTCATATAGAGAAGGAAATAATATGAAGTCAATAACTTTTTCAGATGTTTATGCAAATTCAGAAAATGTAGAATATGGAGAAAATAATTTAGAATTTACAATTGAACTATAATAGTTGCAGTAAAAGAGGTGATAAAATGGCAAACCTATTTGGTAGAATGCTTCCAAAAGATAAAAATAAAAAGCATAAAGTGTCAGGAACTGCAAAAACATTTTTAAAAATGATGATACCACATACAGTTGCTGGTGGAATTATATTAGTTACAGTGTTGCTTATTATAATAAGTATTTTTATATATATAAGTGAATATGACTCAGATAAAAACTATAGTAAAAATAATCCAAAGCTATTATATGAACAATTAGGATCAGATGATTTAAATGAACTTATATGTATTGCAGGAAATGAAGAAGACGGATATTATTTAGCATTTAAAGATGGATATGAGGAAAGATTAAAAGAAATTGTAAAAAAATATGATTCAAGTGGTAATTATTTCAGTATAGATATTGATCTTTTATCTGATATGATCAAAGCAGAATTGTATACACAGTATCCTGATTTAGGTGGAAAAATAGGAAAAGAGGCAGATGTAAAACTAGAAGAGCCTTCTCAAGAAGAGGAAGAAGAAAATGAGGAAGAAGAGGAACAAGAAGAGAAGACAGAAAATATAATGGACATACCAGAAATGTTTCAAAATGATGGTGTAAATGTTACATTTCCAGCACATACTTATGCTTCATTTCCTGGAACAGGTTGTGGACCAGCATGTATAGCAATGATTATGACATATTTAACAGGTGAAGAAGTAACATTCCAAGATGTTGCAACATGGTGTGACAATCCTGCATATGCTGGTAAATATTTTAATGGAAGTGGTTCAAATGGTCCAATATTCGAGGCTTCAGCAGAACATTGGGATGTAGGAGAAGTAACATATACAGACGATCCTGATAAAGTTGTACAGTCACTTCTAGATGGAAAACCGGTTGTATCTTTACAGACAGGAGGAATTTTTGCAAATGTTCAACATTATATTGTTTTAAGAGGTGTTGATGAAAATGGTAGAATATATGTAAACAATCCAAATAGAGATACCGCACAAGACGAAAATTATGATATGGCTTCACAAATTGATGCAACAAGTTCAGGTTACTGGATTTATGAAAATGGAACACCTTCTTCAAAATCATCTGTTCCAAAACTTATTTTAGCAAATGATACAGGAGAAGGACAAGATGGTTTCCAAGGAGCAGTTAGAATTAGAAGGGTAATGCCAAATAAAGGAATAGGAGAAGTTAAAAATGTAGGATCAGGTGAGTCTTCAACAGTTGTTGAAAGTTTAGGAACAAAGGAGAAAATACCTGATGATGTAAAAGAAGAATTAGGAAAACTTAAAGGTACATCATATGATGCATTATCATATTTAACAATACCATATTATAATTTTGATGGAACTGTTTCAAAGGGAAATATGATAGTAAATATAAAACTTGCAGATGAGGTATTACTTATTTTCCAAGAATTGTATAATATAAAGTATCCAATTGAGGGCATGAGCATAAATGCAAATTATGAAGAATCAACAAAAGCAAATAATACAGCAGGATTTTATAACAATGATTCATTAGTAGATGCAAATGCAGAAGAAGATCAAAAATTACATATAATAGGACAAGCTATAGATATAAATCCTCAAATTAATCCTAATATTATAAGTGATAAAGAGTATTTACCTGATAATGCAGAGAAATATGTAAAAGAAAGAGAAGAACAAGAAGGATGGGAAGACTTAGAGAAAGAGGCATGTATAACAAAAGAGTCTAGAATTGTTAGTATTTTTGAAAAATATGGCTGGACATGGAAAGCAAATGGAAGTTATTCAGGTGATACAGGACATTTTGAAAAAAAAGATTTAGATAATGTTCAAAAAATAACAAATTCTGTATATGATAATTATCCTGAAGAAGATGGTGAAAAAGACGAAGATACAGAAGAAAATAATAATTCTGAAAATAATGAGAATTCAGACTCAGAGAACAATTCAGAAGAAGAATCAACAGATGAAAATACAGAAAATGAACAAAAAAGACAAGAAGTAAAAGACTATATTGAAGACTATGCTTCTTTAAGAGGAAAATGGAGTGTATATGCAAAAGCATTAAATTCAGATGTAGATATTGTAGATTATGATAAAGACGCAAAAATGCAATCAGCCAGTGTAATAAAATTATTTGTAATGGCAACAGTATATGACCAAAGGCAAGAAGGTAATGAAAATGCGCAAAATATAAGTGATTCAACAATTAGTAGTATGATAACAGTAAGTGATAATGATGCCACAAATTCAATTATAACACAACTAGGTGGTGGAAGTGAATCTGCAGGTTTACAGGTAATTAATCAATATATAAGAGAACATGGATATACAAATACGGAAATTAACAGATTAATGTTACGAGATACTTCAAATGGAGATAACTATACATCTGCAGCAGATGCAGCAAAGATATTAGAAGAGATATATAATGGAACATGTGTTAGCCAAGCAGCTTCTGATGCAATGTTAGGATTTTTAAAAAATCAGCAACGTAAAAGTAAAATTCCAGCAGGTGTTCCAGGTAATGTAGAAACAGCAAATAAAACAGGTGAGCTAGACACTGTACAAAATGATGCTGCAATCGTATTTAAAAATGGTGCACCATATGTATTAGTTGTAATGTGTTCTAATGTAACAGATACAAACCAAGTTATAAATGATATTGTTGAAATATCAAAAAAGGTTTATGGTGTAGATTCTGAAACAATTACATCAGATGAAGATGTTAAAACAACAATTAATTCAAAAGTAATTGACCTAAAATATATACCTGAAGAAAAGTTTGATGAAATGCTTGAAAATGATGACCAATCAGTACTTGAATATTATACATTAGATGGAAATTGGAAACTAATAACAGCAAAATGGAGTTATACTACAACAGATGGTATAAAACTTACAAAAAATTCAGCTGTTAATTATATGACAACATTACAAAAATATACAACACCATTTGAATACATGTTAGACTATTATATAGATATGACAGATGATGATTGGATTAATGATTTTATAGATGTGGCAATGAAAAGTGAATTTATAATAGCAGTTCAAGATAATGTTACAACAAAGGAAGACAATGTTACAACAACATTAGAATATATGGATGGAGTAATAGGATCTTTTAATTCTGCTATAGAAGTAACAGAAACAGTTTCTGATACTATAGAATTAACATATGGAGACACATGGTTTGTTAAATTTTCTAAAAAAGATAGTTATGAAGCAGCAGCTTTACAATCAACAACTGGTTCTACAGCATCAGGTGCAAATGTTACAGGTGACAGAGGAGAATTTCTAGGTGATTATACTACAACAGCATATTGTTCTGTTTGCAATAGCCCACCAGGTAGTACTATAGGAGACCATGATAATGAATTAATACCTAATTTCAGTATTGCAGTACATACATATGATCCATATTTAAAATCTGGTGATCATGTTTGGATAGATGGTAATATATATAGAGTAGATGACAATGGAGGAGGTATAACTACTGATTTATGGATAGACTTCTATACAGAACCTGATTCAGGAGTAAATGGACCATGTTGTAATTATAAGGATTGGGCAAATAGGACTGGTGTAAAAGTATATAGAGCAACAAATATTAGAGAGAAAACAGCAGCAGATACTGAAGCAACAACAACTAAAGATGGAACAAAATTAATTAATACTGTAGCAGACTTAAAAGGAAAAGTAACAGATACAAAATCAGTTACAACTACTTGGGAATCAGGACCAGTAAGAGAAGTACAAAGAGAAGATGGAACATATTATATAGGTTCAATATTTACAACGGTTACTAATACACATAACATTGCTTATAAATATGTTACAGGAGATTATGAAGTTACAGGAAATGAAGATAAATTTATTAAGTTATTTGAAGATAACCCAGGTTCTGAACAATTATTAAAACCTGAGTGGTTATTAGAAAATATTGAAGCAGGAGATAGAACAGCACAATTTTTAGATTTAACAAAATATTTGTTATATAAACTTACAGGATATAGTTATGGTGTTACGGAATTTGACTTTAGTATTTATGAGCCAGATGATTTTAAATCGACAAGTAGAGGTGGAGGACTTGAACAATTTATTAGATGGCTACATGAATGGGAAGGAATAAATGGTTCAATTAGCGAAGATGGTACAAAATACATTATAGGAACAGATGGATATGGACACCCGACAGTTGGTTATGGTATAGATATAATAAATGGAGGATTTACAGAAAGATTTAAAGCTGCTGGATATTCTACTGAGATTGGGGCAGAAGTTGATAAAGAATTTGTTGATAATTTAGAAAAAGAAGAAATTAATCAAGCTTTAGAAACTGTTGAAGAAAAGTGTGCAGGGTTAGATTTAACACAATACCAAAAATATGCACTAGCAAGTAGAATATTTAACTGTGGTGCTGCGGGAGCATTTACAACAAGAAATGGAAAAGATTTTGTAGCAGCATATACTGAGTATTGGGATCAAGAAAAAGACCTTGAATACAAAGTTCCACCAAACGATGCTATGTATAATCATCCTCTATATGCAAATTATATGTATTTGCCAAATACTGCTAAGGGTAGTGGATTTTCACAAGGATTAGAGAATAGAAGAAAAGCTGAATGGTTATTATTCAAAACAGGATATTATGATAGAATTGATGAGTATTATGAAGAAGGTGGCAGTGGAGACATTTTAGAAGCCTGTGATGAAGTTGCAGAAATGTGGAGGTCAAGACGTATGGTCTACAGTACAAACGAAGAAGGTGATGTTCCATTACCAACAACAGTAGAGGAAGCATTGCAAAGTTCTAAATCAGGATGTTGTGCAACATATGTTAGTACAGTACTATATAGAGCAGGATTATTAACAGCTGAACAAATCGAAAAATATGAATGGCATTGGACGGGTAATGGAGGTGTACCAGATATGTTAAAAGATGCTGGTTGGACATTACATGATATATCAGACTTACAGCCAGGAGATGTTATCAATCATCGTACAGTACATGTTATGATTTATGCTGGTGATGGACTAATATGGGATCAACATTGTGGAGTTTGGAAAAGAGGTTATTCGGAAGCACCTTATACAGGACCATTTGCATCTTCTTATGTAACAAATGGTAGTGTGGAAGTATGGAGAGCACCAGGAAAATAAGGAAGGAAAGAAGTATATGAAAGTAATAAAAAGATTGATTATTTTAATTATAATAATTATATTAATTTTAATTTTTGCTTTGGTTATTCTAAATGAAAAAGATGGTAGTAATAACAGTTCTAATACTGGTGTAATTAAAGAGGACGAAGATGGAGATGAAATTATTACGGAAACTTTACAGGAAGTATATACTAGAGATTATTATTATATTGTAAAAAATATAATAAATAATTATATGGATTATGTGATACAATATAATTCAGATACATACTATTCAAGAGCAGAAGGAGAAGTTGAAATTACAGAAGAGGATAGGCAGGCTTATTTAGATATAATTTATAATTTTTATGATAAAGAATATATGGAAAAAAACAGTATTAATGAAAATAATTTGATAGAGGAAATTACACAATATAAGAATGTAGATGATTTCGAAATTAATAAAATGTATTATCAAGATATAGGTAATGGTGCAACATTATATGTATCGCAAATAGATTTGTTAAATGAAAGTAAATATACAGGAACTAGTACTACAATTGCCATGAAAATAGATAATTACAACGGAACTTTTGCTATAATTCCAGGGGAAGCATATAAAGATGTTAGCATAGGAGAAAGTATACAATATTCAGATATGAGTATAGATAAAAATTTATACAATCAATATAGATATAAAAAAATAGATGATTTACAAGTTGTAGAGGATTTATATAAAAAATATATAAATGTAATGCTGTATAATAAAGAACAAGCATATGACTTATTTGATGAAGAATATAGAAATAAAAGATTTGGAGATTATGATACTTTTTCAAAATATGTTGATAATAATTTGAAAGAAATAGCGGAAACATCATTTGAACAATATCTAGTAAATACTTATGATGGATATAAAGAATATGTATGTAAAGATCAATATGAAAATTTATATATATTTAATGAAACAGCGGTAATGGATGTGACCATGCAACTGGATACATATACTTTAGAAAATCAAAAATTTACAGAGACTTATAATTCTGCTTCACAACAGATGAAAGTGCAAATGAATGTTGACAAATGGATGCAAATGTTAAATTGTAGAGACTACAAATCAGCATTTGAAGTACTTGATGAAACATTTAGAACAACATATTTCCAAAATAATGTAGATGTATTTGAACAAATCATGAGAGAAAAATATCCTGGACATTACGAAATAGAATTTACAGACTACTCAGAAGAAACAGGAATACCAATAATAACATTTATGATGACAGAAATATCAGGAAAAAATACAATACAAATAGAACAAAATGTATATATGCAATTAAAAGAAGGAACAGACTTTGTAATGTCATTTAATGTTAAATAAATGTATAGCGTAATAAAAATTTGTATCCTAAAATTATTAAGGGTACTAATTTTTTCATTTGCTCCCAAATGGAGGAACAGTTAACAATTTACTTCCTAAAGCATAAGATATATGAGATAGGAGGATAAATATGAAGATAAGTCTATGTTTAGCTGCAGGTGGAATAAAAGGAGTAGCACATGTGGGAGTTTTAAAAGCATTAGAAGAAAAAAATATTGAAATTGAATATATAGGTGGTGCATCATCAGGGAGTATAGTGTCAATATTATATGCATCAGGTTTTACATCAGATGAGACATATCAAATATTTAAAAAATATTGTAAAGAAATAAAGTACATAGAATTTACTAATTTAGTTAAGATGATATTGGGAATAATAATACAAAGAAAAATAGTCATAAATGGATTAAATTCTGGAAAAGTGATAGAAAAATTAATTAATAAAAAGTGTAATGAAAAAGGAATATACAAAATATCTGATATAAAAAATCCTGTGGCGATAACAAGTGTAAATATGAAAACAGGAGATGTAATATGTTTTTCATCATTTGCTAAAAGATCAGTATACTCGGATAATATAAAATATATACAAGATGCAGAAGTGGGTAAGGCAGTAAGAGCAAGTTGTAGTTATCCAGTAGTGTTTTCACCATGTCAATTTAAAAATATGGAATTAATAGATGGTGGAATAAGAGAAAATGTACCATGGAAAGAATTAAAAATGTTAGGGGCAGATAATATTTTAAATGTAGTATTTGAAGGGGAAAAAGATGATTCTTGTTGTGATAATTTTATTGAAGTAGCGGGAAAATCAATAGATTTATTATGTAGAGAATTATCAGTGTATGAGATGAAAGGAGCAGACATGATTATGAAGATAAAAACAAAAAAAGTGGGACTTCTAGATATAAAACAGTTAGATTATTTATATGAACAAGGATATAGTAAAGCAAAAAAATATATTGAGACTAATTTTTAAAAATTATTTTAAGGAGGGAGTATATGATAATAAAAAGAAGAAGATATATTCCATTATTTTACAAACAAGCAATACCAAATCAAATAAAAATGCTAATGGAAGGAATTTCAATGCAGCATATATCAGGTATTACATATAATGAATTAGCGTATCTAACAATTACTCATCATGATTTTGAAGGTAAAACAAAACAGGGACATATGATAGTAAATTACAAAATTGCAGATGAGGTACTAAAAATATTTGAAGAATTATATAAAATAAGATATCCAATTGAAAAAATGGAAATAATAGATTATTTTGCAGGAAAAGAAAAGCAGATAGGCGATAAATTAGATTATGCATCAATAGAGGCAAACAATACATCAGCATTTAATGATAGATTAAAAGTAACAGATAGAGGAGTGCAAAAAGAAATATCACTACATGCAATGCGGATTAGCAATAGATATAAATCCAAAAATTAATCCATATATCAGTTATAATAGAACATGTGAACATCAAAATGCACAAAAATATGTGAAAAATAGGGATAAACAAATTGGTTGGACACAGATTGAAAAAGATGCATGTATAACAGTTAATTCTGAAATCTATAAAATATTTAAAAAATATGGTTGGAAATGGCTTGGAAATATATATAATACTGGTGATACACAGCATTTTCAAAAAGAAATTATATAACATTTGATGGTTAAACTGTTTTCCCCCATTTAGGACAATTCTAAATGGGGGAAAAATTTATAGTTTTGCTGTAATAGTTTTTGATTCATTTTCTTTATCAATAGCTTTTTTCTCTAATTCTTTTTGTTTTAGATTATCTTTAGCTACAGTCATAAGAAGTTTAATACGATTTGTTTGGTTAGATTCGCTAGCCCCAGGGTCATAATCAACAGGAGAGATATTTGCATCAGGATATTTCTCCCTGATAGTTTTAATTACACCTTTACCAACAACGTGGTTTGGTAGACATGCAAAAGGCTGAACACATACAATATTTGGTATATCATTTTCAATATATTCAATCATTTCGGCTGTTAAAAACCAACCTTCACCTGTTTGATTTCCAATAGACAATACATCTTTAACTTTATCTTCCAAATGCCAAATATCACAAGGCATTAAATAGTTTTTCTTTGAGCTTTGTAAAGCTAATTTAACATCTTTTTCTAACAAATCTATTAATTTAATAGCAATTTTACTAATTTTAGATGATGTTTTATTAGTATTTAATAATTTATTAAATGTAATCTTATGTGTTGCCATAAATTTAACAAATCCCATAAAATCAGGAAGAATAACTTCAGCACCTTCTTTTTCTAAAAGATCTGCAACAAAATTATTTCCAAAAGGATGATACTTAATTAGTACTTCTCCAACAATACCAACCCTAGGCTTTTTAGTACTTGTATCTAACTCAATTTTCTCAAAATCATTAACAATGTCATAAATACTTTGCTTAAACTCTTTACTAGTAGAGTCTTGTACTAATTTTTTACACTTTTCCATCCAAGTATCAAAAAGTTTTTGTGTTTCACCTTTATTAATTTCATATGCTCTATTTTTAGTAAGCATTTTTTGCAATAAATCACCATAAACTACACACTTTATTAATTTTTCTAGTAAAGCTGGTGTAAGTTTAAAACCTGGCATTTTTTCCATACCAACAACATTAAATGATATTACAGGAACATTAGCAAAACCTGCATCTTTTAAAGCTTTACGTATAAAACCAATATAGTTAGTAGCTCTACATCCACCACCAGTTTGAGACATTATTAATGCAGTTTTATTTAAATCATATTCACCTGATTGTAAAGCTTCAATCATTTGACCAGTTGTCAAAATAGATGGATAACAAGCGTCATTATTAACATATTTTAAACCGGTTTCAACAGTATGGTTAGTACAATCTTTTAATAATTTAACATTATATCCACAAGAATTTACGCCTGCTTCTAATAATTCAAAGTGAATTGGTGCCATCTGAGGAATTAATATTGTATAATCTTTTCTCATTTCTTTAGTAAATATCTTTTTATTAATCTCATAATCTCCACTTGCTTTTTCTTCTTGTTTTTCTTTAATACGTTTATTCATACTAGCAAGAAGAGAACGAATACGAATTCTAACAGCTCCTAAATTATTTACTTCATCAATTTTAATTAATGTATACATTTTATCATAACTAGATAATATTTCCTCAACTTGGTCAGTAGTTACAGCATCAACACCACAACCAAATGAAGTTAATTGAACAAGTTCTAATTGATCATGTTTACCAACAAAGTCCGCAGCAGCATATAATCTTGCATGGAATACCCATTGGTCAACTACACGGATAGGTCTTTTAACTTCAGTTTTATCAGAAACGCTATCTTCTGTTAAGACACATAAACCAAGTGAAGTAATTAAAGTATCTATACCATGATTTATCTCAGGATCAACATGATATGGTCTACCTGCTAAAACGATTCCACGTAAATTATTTTTTTCTATGTATTCTACAGTTTCTTTACCTTTATTTCGTATATCATTTTTAAAATTCTGATATTCATTTTCTGCTTTTTCCGCAGCATCTAAAAGTTCAGATTTTGTAAAATTATATTCTTTAAATTCAGGTAATTCTAAAATCTTTTTAGTTAAATTCTTTTTATCAAAAGGTAAAAATGGGTTTATAAATTTAACTTTATGATCTTTTAAACCTTCTACATTGTTTTTCAAAACTTCAGAATATGATATAACTATTGGGCAATTGTAGTGGTTATCAGCTTTTTCATATTCTTTTCTTGAATATGGCATACAAGGGTAAAATATAGTTGTAATTCCTTGTTCTAATAAACTTTCTATATGACCATGTGAAAGTTTGGCAGGATAACATACAGATTCAGAAGGCATAGATTCCATACCTTTTTCATATGTTTTACGTGTGCTTTTTTCTGAAAGGATTACACGGAAACCAAGATTTGTAAGAAATGTAAACCAAAATGGATAATCCTCATACATATTTAAAACCCTAGGGATTCCAATTGTTCCTCTTTTAGCATCTTTTTCTTCTAAAGGCTTATAATCAAATAAACGCTTATATTTATATTGTACTAAATTTGGTAAATCTTTATTTCCAGTAACTACTCCAGCACCTTTTTCACAACGATTGCCAGAAACATGTATTGAACCATTACTAAATTTGTTAATAGTTAATTTACAATGATTTTCACAATTATTACATCTAGTATGTGTTACTTTAATTTCTAGTTTATCTAATTCATCTGTTTTTAGAATTGTAGAATGATATTCCATATCAAAATTTGCTTCATATTGTTCTTTTGCAAGTAAAGCCATTCCATAAGCACCCATTAAACCTGCAATGTCAGGTCTTATTACATTTTTACCTACTATTTTTTCAAAGGCTCTTAAAACAGCATCATTATAAAAAGTACCACCTTGTACTACTATATGGTCACCTAGTGTTGAAGTATCACGTACCTTCATAACTTTTTGTATAGCATTTTTTATAACTGAATAAGACAAACCACTAGAAATGTCACCAACTGTGTAACCTTCTTTTTGTGCTTGTTTGATTTTAGAATTCATAAATACTGTACATCTTGAACCCAAATCTAC
>CALXHD010000012.1 GCA_944388015.1 uncultured Clostridia bacterium
AGAGGGACAAGTATATATATGTTAGGTAGAGTAATACCGATGCTTCCAAGAGAATTATCAAATGGGATTTGTAGCTTAAATGCTGGGGAAGATAGATTTACACTATCATGTACAATGGAAATAGATAAAAATGGCAAAGTAATTTCTTCAGAAGTGTATAAAGCTATAATAAATGTAACAGAAAGAATGAATTATAAAGATGTGCAAAAAATACTAGATAGAGCAGATAAAAAAGTTTTAAAAAAATATGAAAAATATTTAAAAGATTTTGAATTAATGAAAGAATTAGCTGAAATATTAAAAGAAAAGAGAATGAACCAAGGTTATTTAAATTTAGAAATACCTGAAAGTAAAATAGATTTAGATATAAATGGAAAAGTAACAAATATAGAAAAGTATGAAACTAGTTTTAGTAATGAAATAATAGAGCAGTTTATGCTGACAGCAAATGAATCTATAGCAGAGAAATTTTATTGGTTGCAAGCACCATTTATATATAGAGTACACGAAGAGCCTGATATAGAAAAAGTAAAAGAATTGAATAAATTTTTATTTAATTTTAAGATGAAAGTAAAAATAACAAATGATAAGGTATATCCAAAAGAATTTTCTAAAGTATTGGAAGAAGTAAAAGGAAAAGCTAAAGAAAAAGTAATATCAAATTTAATATTAAGGACTCTAAAGGTTGCAAGATATGAGGCTCAAAATTTGGGACATTTTGGTATAGCAAGTAATTATTATTGCCATTTTACATCACCTATTAGAAGATATCCTGATTTGTTTATACATAGGGTAATCTCAAAATATTTAGAAAATAATTATAATATAGATGATAGATGGATAGAAAATTATGAACAAAAGGCAGAATATAGTGCTAAACAGTCATCTGAAAGGGAAAAAATTGCGACAAAAGTGGAACGTGAAAGCGAAGATTTGAAAAAAGCAGAATATATGGAGGGGAAAATAGGTCAAGAATATGAAGGTATTATATCTTCTGTGACACAATTTGGTGTCTTTGTAGAATTGCCAAATACTGTAGAAGGATTAATAAGATTTGAAAATTTAGGTGACGAATATTTTATTTATGATGAGGATAGAAAAATTTTAATAGGTGAGAAAACAAAACAAACCTATTCTATAGGAGATAAAATAAAAATAAGGGTAATTTCAGCAAGTAAAGCTCTTAGACAAATTGATTTTGAAAAATGTTAGATATTAAATTATAAAGAAAATTTGACTTTTAAATTCAAAAAAGTGGTATGATTATAGAGTATTTTTTCATCTATTAGAAAAGTCAGTATGACTTTTCTAATAGATGAAACACACTTTTTGAGTTAAAAATCTGAGATTTCTGTAATATTGTAATTAATTAAACCATATAACTATATTAGAAAATATTATTGAAATAAAGCAAAATATGATAAAAGAAATGCCACCAGCTTTATTAGAATTTTGCTTAATTTCATATATACCATATGCAACACATCTAATGAAAAGAAAAGTAGAGAATATTATAAATAATAAATTAAAAAATATTTGCATAACAAATTTTATTCCTTTCTCATATAATATTAAGAATTACTTAATAATGAAGCAGATTTTACATTAACATCTATATTAACATCAAAAAAACTATTTTTATAATTTTCTAGCCAATTGTAATCCGCATATTCATCAAATGTTAAAAAAGATTTTAAGGAATGTTTTCCAATTCCTACAATATCTGCATTAAACTCTTTAGCACTTTTATATAAAAATTCTGTAATGATATATTTCATGTAGTAGTTACATGCATTTGATACATCTTCCAGGGTTTCAGGTTTTAAATAATTTGATTCACTTGTCATGGAATAGATTTGTCCTTTAAAGTTACAATCTAATTTTATAAAAGGAGAACCATTTACAAAAGAAACATCAAATTTAGTTTTTCTAGTGGGTGTTAAATAAACATCAATATAATTTTCTTCATTATAAGGGTCAGGCATTGTAATTAAGAAACCATTTATTTGATCGGTTATACACATAAAAGATAATGTTTCTATTGCATTTAATTCACCCACCATAGAACCTTTATTAAAAACTGCTAATCCAATATTTTCAGAACTTGTTTTACCTCCTAAATTACTTGAATTAGATATAGAATTAGCTTCTATTGTAGTAAATGCATCGTTTGTATTATTAGGTAGTTGGAAATTAATCCCTCCTAAAATAGCATATGGTGTACAAGAATTACAAAGCATTTTGTCAAAAAAGTCTCCAATTGTGGCATTACAAGTATAACCAGTGTATTGGCTCGAATTTAGAAAAAGTTCATAGTGTTTAGAAATTAAGTTTTCCAAAAGAGGTATAGAATTGGATATATAATATTTTGCAGGACATTTACTTATAACTACATTTGTAGATGGTCTAATTTGTGCGTTATTAATTAGGGTATAAATTTCATTTGTTATACCTTTTTTTGCCATATCTTCAGAAAAAACAACTAGTTTACAATGTGATAAAGATAACTCTTTACCTATATTGCTATTCATAACATTTATAGCAGAATTTATAGATGTAGAAGTAACAGTCTTTATTATTGAAGAAGATTGTTCAGAAGAACCATTTTCAGATATGGAAGATGGATTAGTAAATTGGAAACAAACTTTTAAAGTTCCATCTGTATTTAAATCGATACCCATAGCAACTACAACAGCTATATTATCAATATTAACAGTTGTATATGATGTTGAAAAAGCAACTGTTAATATAACAAAAATTATAACACAAGCTAAAATTTTAAGACGCATTTAATTCCCTCTCTTTCTTTTTCTTTAAATTTGCAAAAATCAGAATGCCAATACTTAAAATAAAAACTATAAATAATATTAAATAAGAGTATATTTGTGCCTCAAAAAACCTAATAATTGCGTAGTTTTTAGGAATAAGTGAGATTCCAAAAATAATTATAGGAAATATAAAGGCTAAATATTTTGTGTTTTTTAGATTTGTCATTTTTTGAAAAACATTCATGGAAAATCTGTTTGCAACCATTAGGTAACAGCTGATTTCCAAAATCCAAATAAGCATAAATAATGACTCATATCTTTGAAAAAATACTCCAAATTCAATGTGTCGAGCTGCAAAGTAAAGTGGTAATTTTTCATCAGCTTCAGTAGAAAATGAAAACATAAATAATATTGTAGAAACGCAAAAGATAAAGTATAAAAGCCCAATAATAATAGAAGTTAAACATATTTTTTTAAATTCTTTAGGTTCTTTTAAAAAAGGTGGTAAAAAATATATACATGATATTCCACCAAAGGCGGTTATATTACCAAGACCTAAAATAAATGTGTTAAAAAAACCTTTTCCTAAAATGGGAAACATCCTTTCAAAAGAGAAATTTTCAAAATTTGCAAAAAATAAAAATACAATACTAAAAAGAACTAGAGGTAAAACAATAGAAATTGTTTTAACATTGCTACCAAAAGATACACTATTATTTATGAACATGGCAATAACAAAAGGAATAATAATATAAATAACATCTGTCATTGGGAAAAATATAACACGAAGTGATTCACAAAATTCCCTAAGTAAAATACTTGCACTTATAGTAAAGTAGCCAATAAAAATTCCTCCAATAATATTTTTTAATGTTTTACCACCTAAATATTCAGAAATATCTACAATATCTAAAGAAGAAAAATTTTTGAATAGACGGTAAATAACGTAAACTAGTAACATGGCTATAATACCAACATAAATTAGATTAAGTATAATTGCAGATTTTTGATTACTTATCCAATTTTGAGGCAGAGATACGATAGTATGAGAAACAAAGATTGTTAAAATAAGCATTATGGCTTCTATAGATGAAATTTTGGTATTTGTCATTTAATATCATCCTCCTTAGAAAATGGATATTTCCATTTCATAGCGATTTTTTCTTGGCGTCTCTCTTTTTTTGGATTTAAATAATTTGATCTTAAATCTCTTTTCCATATAGGTTTTAAGAAGTAAGAATGTCCAGGTGTGTACACAAATGGAGAGATACCTGAAGTATATGGTATTCCGAAAGAATTTGTATTACAAAGAAGAGAAATATATACAAATAAACCTAGTCCAATACCTAAAAATCCACAACAATAACCTAGAAATATAAAGATAAATCTATATAATCTTAAGTGAAAACTATATGAGTAATCAGGAACTGCAAATGATGCAATACCTGTAATAGCAACAACTATGATTAAAATTGGACTTACAATTCCAGCAGAAACGGCGGCTTGACCTAGAACCAAAGCACCTACAATACTTATTGTAGGACCAATAGGACTAGGAACTCTTAAACCAGCTTCTCTTATTAATTCAAATGATATTTCTAAAAGTAAAATTTCTAGTATTACTGGAAATGGTACATTTTCTCTTGAGACTATAATAGAATATAGTAAATCAGTTGGTAATAATTCTTGGTGAAAACTACAAATTGCAACATAAATACCAGGGAGTAAAAGAGTAATTCCAGCTGCTAAAATACGAATAAATTTTATGAAATTAGAAAAACTTGTATTCATATTTTTATCATCAGGAGATGATAAAAAATCAGTTAAAATAGCTGGTATAATTAATCCATATGGCACACCATTTATTAAAATTACAATTCTACCATCTAATAAGTAACTAGTACATTTATCAGGTCTTTCAGTTGAAATAATTTGTGGCATAGATAAAAAGTTAGAATCAACTATTAATTGTTCAAGTTGTCCACCTGATAACATAGAGTCTATTTGTAGATTATTTAAACGATAACGTATTTCACCTACCAAATCAGAATTTGCCAAATTTTTAATATAACACAAAGCACAATTTGTTTTGGTAATTTTACCAATTTCTATATTTTCCATAATTAAATTTTCATTATGAACACTTCTTCTTAACAATGATGTGTTTGTACGGATATTTTCCACAAAAGCTTCGTGAGCACCTTTTACGACAATTTCATTCTGAGGTTTTTCGATGCTTCTTTTTTCAAAACCTTTTACTTCTATGTCAAATGCAACGTCTAAAGTATCAATAAATAAAGCACAGTTACCAGAATTTACATCATTAAAAATTTTTTCAAATTCTGAATACTGTTTAACGGTATTTTGAGGCATTAAGCAATTCATGATATATTCGGGAAGATTAAATTTTTTTACCTTTCTTACAGTTATATTATTTGCAACTGCTTCTGATATAATTCTATCATGGCTCCCATCAAATAAATTACTTTTATTTCTAAGCATTAGTGGTTCTATAACAAACCTATTCATGATATCTGTATTTATCATTCCATCAATATATAGTAAAAAGGCTGAATATTGTTTTCCACGCACATTTATTATAAATTCTCTTATAACTATATCACTATTAATCATAGAATTATATTTTGATTTTACATATTCTAAATTTACTGATACTGTGGGAAAAATTTTCTTTGTATTTAAAATATTTTCTTCACTTGAACTATTAGGTGTTTTATTATTAGATTTTTCCAAAAGCATAAAATTATAAGTTTCTTTTGGTGTGTAAGTAAATAATGATGATAATATATTTTTAAAATTCATAAATGCTCCTTTCGATTTTTAGTAGTATTTGTAAAATTTTTAAAAATATACAAGATAAAATAAAAGCTTTAAAAAATTAAGAAATTCTTAAAAAATACTGTACTTTTTCAAAATTTATGATAAAATGTCTATAAATCTTAAAAAAGGGAGAGTGGAAAAATTGGCAGAACCAAAATATAAAAGAGTATTACTAAAGCTTAGTGGAGAAGTATTAGCAGGAGAAAAAGGTACGGGAGTAGATGCAGACACAGTAGGAAAAATATGTGATAAGATAAAAGAAATAGTTGAAATGGGAGTCCAAGTTGCAATTGTAGTAGGCGGAGGAAATTTTTGGAGAGGTAGAGATGGACATCAAATGCAAAGGACAACAGCAGACTATATGGGAATTGTAGCTACTGCAATGAATGGTCTAGCACTTTTGGATGCACTTGAGGCAAGAGGAATCTATTCAAGATTGCAAACAGCAATAGAAATGAGAGAAATTGCAGAGCCATTTATACAAAGAAAAGCAGAAAAACATTTAAATAGAGGTAGAGTAGTTATATTTGCTTGTGGTACAGGACATCCATATTTTACAACAGATACAGCAGCAGTTTTAAGAGCAACAGAAATAAATGCAGATATAATATTACTAGGAAAAAATATAGATGGAGTATATACAGCAGATCCAAAAATTGATAAAACAGCTAAAAAATATGATGAAGTATCATATATGGAGGTATTAGAAAAAGATTTAAAAGTAATGGATTCTACTGCAACAGCAATGTGTAGAGATAATCATATGCCATTATTAGTATTTGGAATAGCAGATCCAGAAAATATTGTAAGAGCAGTTAAAGGAGAAAAAATAGGAACAATAGTAAAATAGGAGGAAAGTTATGGATTATAAAAGTATTGAAGAAAAGATGGAAAAAACAATAAGTGTTTTTTCAGAAAAATTATCAGAAGTAAGAGCAGGTAGAGCAAATCCTGCAATATTAAATAAAATTAAAATAGATTATTATGGTACACCAACACCAATAAATCAAGTTGCTGGAATATCTGTTCCAGAGGCAAGACTTATTGTAATTCAACCATGGGATATAAGTGTTTTAAAAGAAATAGAAAAAGCAATATTACAGTCAGACATAGGTATTAACCCAAACAATGATGGTAAAGTAATAAGATTAACATTTCCTGAATTAAATGAGGAAAGAAGAAAAGAATTAGTAAAAGAAATTAAAAAAATGGGAGAAGAAGCAAAAGTTGCAATTCGCTCAAGTAGACGTGATGGTATAGAAATGGCAAAAAATGAACAAAAAGAAGGTAATATGACAGAAGATGAACTAAAACAAGCCGAGCAAGATATACAAAAAATTACAGACAGAGAAATAGAAGAAATTGATAAAATTTTATCAAATAAAGAAAAAGAAATTATGTCTATATAAGTTTGAAAGGATTTACTAATATGGAATTTAAAGAGAAATTAAAAGAATATCAAGATATAATAAATAATCAATTACAAAAATATATAAAAAAAGAAAAATGCTTAGAAAAAAACTTAAATGATTCTGTGGAATATAGTTTAATGGCAGGAGGAAAAAGACTAAGACCAACCTTGGTTTTAGCAACATATGATTTACTGACTTCAGGAGAAAAAAATGAAAAATGTTTTCCATATGCCGTAGCAATAGAAATGATACATAATTTTTCTTTAATACATGATGATTTGCCAGGAATTGATAATGATGATTTTAGGCATGGTAAGCCAACAAATCATAAACAATTTAATGAAGCAACAGCAATACTTGCTGGAGATTCTTTATTAAATAATTCTTATATTGTAATTAGTAATGATGTTTTAAATCAAACAGATAGTGAAGATATAAAATTAAGACTAAAAATATTTAACGAATTTTCTTTAGCTGTAAACAAAATGATAATAGGTGAATATGTGGATACAGAATATGAGGGTAAAAATATAACAATTGAAGATTTAGAATTTATCCATAAAAATAAAACAGGAGCATTATTAACATTATGTGTGAGGATGGGAGCAATTTTGGCTAATTGTTCAGAAAATGATTTAAAGACATTAACATTGTTTTCGGAAAAAATTGGGCTTGCATTTCAGGTAAAGGACGATATCCTATCAGAAATAGGTAACGAAAAAGAACTTGGAAAACCAGTTGGAAATGATAAAGAAAGAAAAAAATGTACATATGTATCTCAATATGGAGTAAGTGGTGCAAAAAATATATTACAAGAATTGATAGAAGATGCAATAAAACTAGTAAGACCATATGGAGAAAAAGCGGAATTTTTAATACAACTTACTGAATATATAAGAGATAGAAATAAATAAAATATGGGAGGAAAAGAGATGGATGAAAGCAACTTACCTGTGCATATAGGTATAATAATGGACGGAAACAGAAGGTGGGCTAGAGCAAAAGGAAAACCTGCGGCATTTGGACATAAAGAAGGTGCAAAAGTATTAGAAAAAATTGTAAGGTATGCAAATAAAATTGGAGTAAAATATATTACTGTATATGCATTTTCAACAGAGAACTGGAAGAGAACTGCAGAAGAAGTTTCTGCACTTATGGCGTTATTTCAAAGTTATTTAGATGATTATAGCAAAAGAGCTGATTCTGAAAATATAAAAGTAAAAATAGTAGGAAGTAGAGAAGGGCTTTCAACTAAAATGAAGGATAGCATAGAAAAATGTATGGAAAGAACAAAAAATAATACAGGAATAGTTTTTAACATAGCATTAAATTATGGAGGAAGAGAAGACATACTTCAGGCTGTAAAACAATTAGCACAAGATGTAAATAATGGTAAAATTAAATCAGAAGATATAACACAAAAAGACATAGAGAAGTATTTATATATGGCAGGTGAACCTGATCCTGATTTAATAATTAGAACAAGTGGTGAAATAAGGTTAAGTAATTTTCTAACATGGCAATCTGTTTATTCAGAGCTATTATTTATAGAAAAAAATTGGCCAGATTTTACAGAACAAGATTTAGATGAGGCAATTAAGATCTATCAAAAAAGAACAAGAAAATTTGGTGCAAATTAAATTTAGTAGGATTTAAAAAAGTAGATAAGACTTTTTAAATCCTAGTTTGTACCTAGAAAGGGAGACAAAAGTATGGATATAAAAAGAATAACATCAGGATTATTAGGTTTTCCGTTAGTGGTTATTATTTTCTTAATTGGGAATAAATATATAGTAGATATATTATTAACAATTGTTGCAATACTTGCAATAGATGAATATTTTAATGCAGTTTCAAAGGTATGTAAGCCTGTAAGATGGGTTGGATATTTAAGTTGTTTAAGTATTTCTTTGATACATCTTATACCACCAGCAAGTATGAATATTGTAGTAACACTTTCTGTTCCAACAATAATGCTAATTTTGTTTGCAAATATAATAGCAACAGATATGAAAGTGAATTTTAAAGATGTAGCATATACATTTTTAGGCATATTTTATGTAGTATTTTTTATGATGTTTATAGCATTTATAAATGGAATGGAAAATGGAAAAGTATTGATATGGTATGCAATATTTGCAGCATGGGGAACAGATATATTTGCGTTTTTAGTAGGAATACGTTATGGAAAGCATAAATTTAGTAAAGTGAGTCCTAAGAAATCAGTTGAAGGTTGTATAGCTGGAACAATAGGGGCAGTAATACTTATGTTAATATATACATATTTTGCAAATCGATATTTTGGAGTTAATTATTCATATATCTATATTGGAATAATAGGTGTTTTATTAAGTTTAATAGGTCAAATAGGTGATTTTTCAGCATCTAGTATAAAAAGATATGTAGGGATAAAAGATTATAGTAATTTAATTCCAGGACATGGTGGAATGTTAGATAGAATAGATAGTTTACTATTCTTAGCACCATTTGCATATGCATTCTTTTATATATTAGGAGGTTTATATTGATTACATTTATAATATCAGCAGTAAAAATAATATTTTTATTAGGTTTTTTAATTTTAATACATGAGGCAGGGCATTTACTAGTTGCAAAACTTTGTAAAGTAAAGGTAAATGAGTTTGCTATTGGTTTTGGTCCAACAATACTAAAAAAACAAGGAAAAGAGACTAAATATGCATTAAGACTTATTCCACTTGGTGGCTTTTGTAATATGGAAGGTGAGGAGGAAAGATCAAAAGAAAAAGGATCTTTTTCAGAAGCAAGTATACCTAGAAGAATTGCAATAGTTTTAGCAGGAGCAACAGTAAATATTATTTTTGGATTATTAGTATTCTTTATATTAATGGCATGTACTGGAAATTATGTGACAAATACTATTGATTCAACATTTGAAGGTTATGTGGCACAAGAAATAAATTTGCAAAAAGATGATAAAATAATAAAAATAAATGATACAAAAATAAATAGTAAATATGATTTAGACAATGTAATGGAAAATATGAGTGGAAATCAAATAACATTAAATATTGAACGAAATGGTGAGATACTAGAATATAAAATAAATCCAACAAAAGTAGAAAGTAAATATACAGGAATTTATTTAGATGACAAGGCTAAAATTATTGCAATAGAAAAGGAAAGCCCTGCTGAAAAACAAGGCTTACAAGTTAATGATAAGATTATAAAGATAAATGATGAAGATATAAATGAAGATACAAATAAGGTAATACAGCAGATTAATCAAAAAGGTGTAGGAACAGTACTTCTTACAGTGCAAAGAGGAAAAGATGAAGTAAAAATTGAGTTAACTCCTGGACACATACCATCATATTATTTAGGTGTTTCTCTAAGACCTGCTGATGATACATTTATAAATCATATTATATATGCAGGAATGGAAACAAAAGAATTTACATTTTCTATTATAGATAATCTAAAAAATCTATTCTCAGGAAAAGTAGGAGTAGATCAGATGATGGGTCCTGTTGGAATATCAGAAGTTGTAGCAAAAACTAATGGAATAGAAGAATTTGTTTATATGTTGGCATTAATATCATTATCATTAGGAGTGACAAATCTACTCCCAATACCAGCATTAGATGGTGGAAAAATATTAATTCTATTAATAGAAGCAATAAGGAGAAAACCATTAAAACAAGAAACCGAAATAAATATACAAATGTTAGGATTTTCAATACTAATTGTATTGTCATTATATGTAACATACCAAGATATATTAAGAATATTTTAAAAAAGAAAGGTTGCAATAATATGGAAGAATTAGTTGAAGAAATAAAGGAAAAAGGTATTGCAATAGGTAATGAGATTTTAAAAGTAGATAGTTTTTTAAATCATCAAGTTGATGTAAAATTAATGAAAAAAATAGGTAAAGAATTTTCTGAATATTTTAAAAATAAAAATGTAACTAAGGTTGTAACAATAGAAAGTTCAGGAATTGCACCAGCAACAATGACAGCATTGGAACTAGATGTACCATTATTAATTTTAAAAAAGAAAAAGCCAAATACAATGGAAGATGAATTTATACAAACAATTGTAAAATCATTTACTAAAGGGAATGAATATAAATTAACTGTTTCAAAAAAATATATCGACCAAAATGATAATGTAATAATAATAGATGATTTCCTAGCAAATGGAGAATCTTGTTTAGGTGCAATAAGATTAGTTGAAGAACTTGGAGCTAAAGTTCAAGGAATCGGAATTGTTATAGAAAAATCATTTCAACCTGGTAGAGAAAAAATAGATAAACGAGGTTATGACATATATTCTTTGGCAAGGATAAAAAAATTAGAAAATGGAAAAATAGAGATGTGAATTAATCATGTCTCTATTTTTGAATTATTTTTGACTAATTAGATATAATAAGTAAAAGGAGGTCAAAAATAATGGATAATCCACAATATATTTTAAATGAAATAAATAAAGGTATTAAAATGGGAATGGATTCTATAAATCATGTATCAGATAAAGTAGAAGATAAAGAATTTAAAGATTTACTATTACATGAATATGATAGGTATAACTCTATTTTAAATAGGGTAAATAGTGAACTTAAAAATTATGATGACTTACCAAAAGAAGTACCACCTATGCAGAAAATGATGGGATATATGGATATAGAAATTTCGACTATGTCTGATAGGAGTAATTCTAAGATTGCAGAAATGATGCTTAAAGGTACTAATATGGGAATTATTGAAGGTATTAAATTAAAAAATAGAAATCCGGATATGGATAATACCATAAAAAATATTTTAGATGATTTTATTGCTTTTCAAGAAAATAATGTTGAAGATTTAAAAAAATATTTGTAATATGAACAAACAAATCGGAAAGCCCTAAAATTTGCAACATTTTAATTTTTCTCTTTGGCTTTCCGTTAATTAATAGTATTTCTAAAAATTATATATTGAAATACTATTAATTAAATATTCTATTTTTTTTATTTGTTCGCTTTTATTAAAAATATTTTTGTGCTAAAATATAGAAAAAGTTTATGGTCTATATTTTGGGGGAATGATGGAGATGCAGACAAAAACTAAAACTAAAAAAATTCAAGAAATATTTGCAGATTATAAAACAAAAGCAAATATTTTAGATGCAGAATTGGTAGCACTAAACTTGGTAAAAAAGAAAAATATGTTGCAATTAATAATAAAATCAGATGAATACATAGAAGTAAAAGAATTATGGTATTTTGAAAAATATTTAAAAGAAAGATTTATGTTTGAAAATATTGAGTTACAAATAAAATATACAGAAAATGTAAAAATAAAAACTGTACAAGATGAATGGACAAACATAATATGTTATATGGCACATAAATATCCTCTTGCAAAACCTATGCTTTTACTTAAGAGTAAGATAGAGGTAAAAGATAATAATCTAAAAATAAATATGCAAATAAAAGGTGCGGAATTTTTAAAAGCAAAACAAACAGACAAAAAATTAAAATTACTTATAAAAAATATATTAGGAAAAGATTACAATATAGAAATACAAGAGTATATAAGTGATGAATACATAAAAAAATATGAAGAACATATAAAAGAACTAGAGGAAGAGGAGATAAGAAAAACTGTTGTTAATATACAAGAAGATATAATAACACCGGAAAATATGGTGGTTCCACAGTTTGAGGAATATTCAGATCCTGACTATAAAATGCCAACAGACATGGAAGGCTATATACCAGTAGAAGAACAAGAATTAAATGATTCAATAGTAGAAGAATATAATAAGCCACAGGAATATATTATTGGAAAACCATCAAAGGCAAAAGAAAAGAAAGTAAAAATAAAAGAAATAACAGCAAATGATGGGAGAGTTACTGTAGAAGGAAGAATTGTAAATTGTGAAGTAAAAGAAACTAGATCAGGAAAAGGAATGATTATCCTAGATATATATGATGGTACAGGGGTTATAACATGTAAATCTTTTGCAAAAGATATAAAAGAAGGAAAAGAAGCAGAAGAAAAGATAAATCAATCAAAAGCTCTAAAAATAATTGGTAAAGCGGGACTAGATACATATGCTGGGGATATTACAATAATTGCAAATATAATAGCAAAATTAGAAGATGATAGTAATATTCCTGAATTACCTTCTGAAGATGAGCAAGAAGATACTCCACAAATATATGGAACAAACTTAAATATAAGAGAGCCAATAGTAAAGATAGCAGATTTAGGAGTAGATGATGGTAAGGTAAGTATAAAAGGAGAAGTAATAGGATTAGAAGAAAAAGAGCTTAAATCAGGAAAGATTTTATTAAGCATAGATATATATGATGGTACAAGTACAATGACATGTAAAGCCTTTTTACAAAAAGATCAAAGCAAAAAGGTTATAAAAAGATTAAACAAGGCACCTGGAGTTCAGCTTGCAGGAACTGCTCAAATGGATACTTTCTCTAATGAGATAACAATAATGGCAAATACGATTGTAGAAACAGAAGGCTTAAAAAAGAAAGTAAGGCAAGATAATAGTGAGGTAAAAAGAGTAGAATTACATATGCATACTAAGATGAGCCAGATGGATGCAATGACATCTGCAACAGATTTGATTAAAAGAGCAATGAAATGGGGAATGAAGTCAATTGCAATAACAGATCATGGTGTAGTACAAGCTTTTCCAGAGGCTCATAAATTACTTGGTGTTGATAATCCTGATATAAAAGTTATATATGGTGTGGAAGCATATTTAGCACCTGATAATACAAAATCTGTTTACAATGGAAAAAATCAATCAATAGATACAACATATTGTGTATTAGATTTAGAGACAACTGGATTTTCAGCAATTAATGATAAGATTACAGAAATAGGTGTAATGAAATATAAAGATGGTGAAGTCATAGATGAATTTAGTACTTTTGTAAATCCTGAAATTCATATTCCTGAGAGAGTCACAGCTGTTACAAACATTACTGATGATATGGTAGCAGATAGTGAGACAATAGATAAGGTTTTCCCAAAGTTACTAGATTTTTTAGGAGATAGTGTGATTGTTGCACATAATGCAAATTTTGATGTAGGCTTTTTAAAACAAAATGCAATAGCACTTGGCTATGATTTTGATTATACATATTTAGATACACTAAGCTTGGCAAAAGATTTATTTCCAAATTATAAAAAATATAAATTAGGTAAGATTGCGGAAAATTTAGGAATAAAGGTAGAAGTGGCTCATAGAGCTTTAGATGATGTAGATACAACTGTAAAAGTATTTAGAATAATGTTAGATATGTTAAAAGAAAAAGGAGCAAAGAAAATAGAAGATATAGATAATGTTTCGCAAGATGAACAGGCTAAAAAAGAAGAATATAAGAAGTTAAAAACATATCATGCTATAATTCTGGCGAAAAATTATGTTGGATTACGTAATTTATATAGATTGGTTTCATTATCACATCTACATTATTTTTACAGAAAACCTAGAATTTTAAAAAGTTTATATAAAAAATATTCAGAAGGGCTAATTCTTCGGAAGTGCATGTGAGGCAGGTGAATTATATCAGGCTATAGAACAGGGAAAAACAGATGAAGAAATTGAAGAAATTGCACAAGATTATGATTATTTAGAAATTCAGCCAATAGGAAATAATGAGTTCTTAGTTAGAAATGGAATTGTGAGAGATGAAGAAGAATTAAGAGATATAAATAGAAAAATTGTTCAAGTTGGTGAGAAACTTGGAAAACCAGTAGTTGCAACATGTGATGTTCATTTTATGGATCCTCAGGATGAAATTTATAGAAGAATATTAGAAGCGGGACAAAAATATGATGATGCAGATAATCAAGCACCTCTTTATTTGAGAACAACAGAGGAAATGCTTAAAGAATTTAGTTATCTAGGGGAAGAAAAGGCATATGAGGTGGTTGTGACAAATACAAATAAAATTTCAGATATGTGTGAACAAATAAGTCCAATCTCTCCTGAAAAATGTCCACCACATATACCAGGTTGTGAGCAAACAATAAAAGATATAGCATATGGAAAAGCACATGAATTATATGGTGATCCATTGCCTGAAATAGTACAAACTAGATTAGATAAAGAATTAGATTCAATTATAAAAAATGGATTTTCTGTTATGTATATAATAGCACAAAAATTAGTATGGAAATCTAATGAAGATGGGTATATAGTTGGTTCAAGAGGATCTGTAGGTTCATCATTTGTGGCTAATATGACAGGAATTACAGAAGTTAATTCACTTCCTCCACATTATAGATGTCCTAATTGTAAATATTCTGATTTTACAGATTATGGATATAAAAATGGATTTGACTTACCTGATAAAGAATGTCCTAAATGTGGACATAAATTAGATAAAGATGGTATGGATATTCCATTTGAAACATTTTTAGGTTTTAATGGAGATAAAGAGCCTGATATAGACTTAAACTTTTCAGGAGAATATCAAGCCAAAGCACATAAGTATACAGAAGTAATTTTTGGAAAAGGGACTACATTTAAAGCGGGAACAATAGGAACAGTAGCAGAAAAAACAGCATATGGATATGTCAAGAATTACTATGAGGAAAGGCATATACCAATAAACCAAGCTGAAATAAAAAGAATATCAAATGGTTGTACAGGAATAAAAAGAACGACAGGTCAACACCCAGGTGGAATTATAGTTGTACCAAAAGGAAGAGAAATATATGAATTTTGTCCAGTACAACATCCAGCAGATGACCCAAATTCAGACATAATAACAACACATTTTGATTATCACTCAATAGATTCAAATCTATTAAAACTAGATATACTAGGACATGACGATCCGACAGTAATAAGAATGTTACAAGATATAACAGGAATAGACCCAACAAAAGTACCTTTAGATGATAAAGAAACAATGTCAATTTTTAGCTCAACTAAAGCTTTACGGAGTAACACCTGAACAAATAAAATCTGAAGTTGGAAGCTATGGAATACCAGAATTTGGAACAAAATTTGTAAGAGGGATGTTAGTAGATACAAAGCCAACTACATTTGATGAATTAATACGTATTTCAGGTCTATCACATGGTACAGACGTGTGGCTTGGAAATGCACAAAGCTTAATTGAGCAAGGAACAGTTACATTAACAGAGGCAATATGTTGTCGTGATGATATAATGATATATTTAATAAAACAAGGTTTACCACCAAATTCAGCATTTAAAATAATGGAAACAGTACGTAAAGGAAAGGCTTTAAAAGATCCAGCAAAATGGGAAGAATATAAAGGACTAATGAAACAATACAATGTACCTGATTGGTATATAAAATCATGTGAAAAAATAAAATACATGTTCCCAAAAGCACATGCGGCCGCATATGTAACAAATGCATTTAGGATAGCGTGGTTTAAAGTGCATAAGCCTGAAGCGTATTATGCAGCATTTTTCTCAATAAGAGCATCAGATGATTTTGATAGTGAAATAATGTGTTTTGGAAAAGAAAAAGTAAAAAATAAAATGAAAGAAATAGATCTCTTAGGAAATAATGCAACACAAAAAGATAAAACTATGTATCCAGTATTAGAACTTGTATTAGAAATGTATGAGAGAGGAATTAAATTCTTGCCAATAGATTTATATAAATCTAGTAGCACAAAATTTATTGTAGAAGAAGATGGAATAAGACCGCCACTAAATAGTATACCAGGACTTGGAACAGTTGCAGCACAAGGAATTGAAAGAGCAAGAAAAGATGGCAAATTTATGTCTATAGATGACTTAAAAATAAGATCAAAAGTAGGTGTTGCAGTAACAGACTTACTTAAAAAGTTTAAGTGCTTAGAAGGAATGAGTCAAAGTAATCAAATAAGTTTGTTTGGATAGTTTTGTTGATTTCCTAATAGATAAAAAAGTGACATGTTAATAAAAAACATGTCACTTTTTTTAGGGTTATTCATTTCTTTCTGAAATGTTCAGGAAAACAAACATATTTTCCTAAATCTGTAATATACTTTAAAGATATGACCTTGGTCCTATCTTTTGAAAAAACGGATTCTATTAAGTTGTATTCTTCAGGACATAATAAATGTGTTATTTTTCCTGAGTGCTGTTCACGGATTACTCTGATTTCTGGATGACCCAATAAAAAATCATTGAAATCTTCGCCTAATTTTTTTGCTGACCGTTCCCACTTCATAGTATATACCCCCAATGTAATTTTTTATAATAATATAATAGCACAATATGGATAAAATTTCAAGGGGAATTGGTTATTTTTATATTTTATGTTACAATTCACTTGCAATTCTAAAGTATATAAATCTTTTAAGTAACTAATATTATACAAGTAAACTGTAACTATTATTCAGTTCTTCGATTACCAGCACGTTCATTGGTATTATTAGAGTTACAAATTTTTTTCATATTCTTTACATTTGATTTTATAATCCATTTGCATACATAAATACCTATAATAAAAATATGCCTGTTCATATTGCATAATTGGATTAAACATAGGGTCTTTATAAATTTCATTCATGTCTGTTCCTTGTGGTGGTATGCCATAATCCATATAAGGTGGAAAATTATTAAAATCACGTTCCATTTTAAATACCTCCATTTAGAAAAGATTAAATTCAAGTTTTTCCTATTCAATAAGAAAACAAAGTTGCACAGAAAAATTGCTATGCAATTTTTCGCATCGACAAATCTTTATGCTTCTTATTAACTAAAATATGTTTATTAAAAGAAAATATGCCTATAAATTAAGATTTAAAAATGGGAATATATTAATTGCAATAAATGTATAAATTCCAGCAATAATACCATGTAATAATTTACCATAAATATAAGGCTTTATAGATAAGTCACTTTTAGCAATAATACTCCATACCTGTAGTAAAACAGAAATTCCACCAAAACCAAGAAAAAAGGCTGTAATAATAATACTTGTAGAAATATCTTTAATATGTAGACTGGAAATTATATTAATTCCATTTGTAATTTCTAAAAATCCTGTGATAATAGGATTGATTAAAGAAGTATTTATATGAAAAAAATTAAATAATGGTGTTAATATCTTACATAAATTATAAATAATGCCACTTGAATTTAAAATTGAAATTATACTTGAAAAGATAACTACAAATCCTCCAATAATAAGTATTGTATGAATACTATTTGAAATACTTTCTCCTAGTACTGCACCTAAGTTAGAAACAGAAACGAAATTCTTATTTTTAGATAAATTGATTCCATCATATGTATTGCGAGAATATTTGGGTTGATGTTTCCAAAATCTAAAAATAATTCCGACTGTAATACATGCTAAAATATGTGTAATAAGTAATAAAATTCCAATAGTAGTATTACCAAACATACTAATACCAACAGTACCTACTATAAAAAGAGGTCCAGAATTATTTGTAAAACTAAGCAACCTTTCACATTCTATTTTAGAACATATATCATTTTTTCTAAATTCACAAGCAATTTTTGCACCTACAGGATAGCCACTAATTAATCCCATTATAAAACAAAAACCACCTTTACCATCAATATTAAAAATTGGCTTAATAAAAGGATTTAATATCTTACCTAAAAAATTAACAATATTTGTGTGCATTAAAAGCTCAGTTGCGACAAAAAATGGAAACAAGGCAGGTACAACAGAAGTTGCCCAAAGTGTTAGACCATTTTTTACTGCAGGTAAATTATTTTTTGAGAACAATAATATACTAAATGCAAAACATAAAAATAAAATAGCAAAAAAATTTCTTTTTAATTTAAGTACTAAAAAATGAAATTTATGTACCATGAACATCACCTTATAAAATATATGTAATATAATATAAGTGTATTCATGGTATATAAATTTGGAGTATGAACAAAAACATGTACATTAAGATATTAAAAAAGTCTGCTTTTGTTTTAAATATTAAAAACTTCTAAGTCTTTAAAACTAGGATCATACAAGCTTTTTCCTGTATAGTCAAAACGAGAACCATGACATGGACAATCCCAAGTTTTATCTATATTGTTCCAAGAAAGCAGACATCCAAGATGTGTACAAATTGGATTAACAGCAAAAAATTTGTTATCTTGAGATTTATAAATTCCTACTTTTTGACCATTAACTTCAATTATGCCACCTGAGTTTGGGGCTATATTGTCAAGTTGTAAATCACTTCTTTTAATCTTATCAAGAATTAAGGATTTAGAAGATTGAACTATAACGTTTTTAAATTCATCAGCATTTTTTATTGGCTTTATACGTGTAGAATCAAATACAAAGCTATAAGGATTTTCTTTGCCATTTATCATATCTACAATGATATTTCCTGCAACATTAGAAGATGTCATTCCCCATTTATTAAAACCAGTACCAATGTAGAAATTAAGTAGGTTAGAACTATATAATCCAATGTAAGGGATTTTATCTAATGTTATACAGTCACGAGTATTCCAATGATATAATATTTTGCAATCAGGGTAATATTTTTTTGCTATATTTTCTAAAACTCCATAGGTATTTGAAAAATCATGACTTTCTCCAGTTTTATGGTTAGCACCACCAATTAATAGGAAATTTTTATTTCCAAATTTGGCAGTTCTAAAAGAAAAAATAGGATTACTCGTACTTAAATACATACCTTTAAATAAAGTTTTATTAGTTTCAATTGCAATTAAATAAGATGTTGACTGATACATTTTGGAAAAATAAAATCCAGGTATATTTATAAAAGGATAATGTGATGCCATAATTACAAATTTAGACTCGATTTTGTAATTATTATCAGAATAACTGGTATAGAAGCTACCATTATTTTTTACATCACATATTGTGGTATGTGTAAATATTTTTGCTCTACCTGATATAGAATTACACAATCCACATAAATATTTATATGGATGGAATTGTGCTTGATTTTTGAAACATATACCACCAAGTATATCAAATGGTAGACCTGTTTTTGTGACAAACTCACAATTGAAGTCTAATGAATTTACTGCATTTATTTCGTCTTGTATACTTTTTAAATCTTTTGCATTTGTTGTGTAAACACAGTGATTTTCAAAGTTAAAATCACAAGATATATTTTCAGTATCAATAATTCCTTTTATATTATCTATTGCTTTTTGATTAGCATATAAATATGATTTAGCAAAATGTAAACCATAGTCATCTATTAAGTGTTTGTAAATAAGACCATGTTGACTAGTTATTTTTGCAGTTGTATGCCCAGTTGCTTTTGTGCCAATATCATCTCTATCTAGAACTGCAACATTAAAACCTTGTTTAGTTAAATAGTAAGCACAAGTTAAACCAAAAATACCTGCACCAATAATACATACATCACATGATATATTTTGATTTAATTTCTCAAAAGTTTTATTATATTTGAAAGTTTCAAGCCAAATAGAATACATATAATCACTCCTTTTGGTTTATTATGCACAAGCAATAATTTAATTATTCTAATCACGAGAAAAATATACAACTTGACAATTTATGTTAATTATTATAAAATATTGTATAGACAACTAGTAAAAAAACTCTTATGTATAAGAGAAAACATGAGGAGGTACTATCATGAGTAAAAAACCGAGTAATATTGAGCAACTAAAAAACTTTGCATTCGAAATTCCAAAAGAAGGGCTAATAGTCCGGAAAAAAGGAAAAATGAATGCAATATATAACTCTGTAACCATTGAAAGAGTATTATCAATGGACAAATGTTATTGCATTCAAAATGGCTATGTTACATTTATAACAAATAGCCAAGAATACTTGATTCCATATTTTGTCGGGATTGCTGAAATTCTGAGGAAAGAGGGATTTACAGAAATCTTTTTAGTGCACGCTTTTGAAAAAGGAGATTATCCTTTTGACAGTGATAAGGCAAAAAGATGGAAGGAAGTTTGTTCAGCTGTTAACCAAATCAATTTAAATGATAAAATGTTATATATTGCTGAGCTAGTAGCAAAAAGACATGTGGGTTATATACCCAAAAAATTAGAAACTAGATCTATTAAGATAGACCAGGAGCTTTTAATAAAAACCTTAGGAGGTAGTATAAAAAAGATACGTCCTTTGGTAGATATTAAAAATCTAACAAGGAAAGACTATTCTTTAATTGGCACATTTAATGTGTTAAACGGAATAGGTACAATAGTTTCTAATAATGCAGAAACCATCATCTGCAAAACTTTACCTGATTTTGAATTGCTTATGCAGTGTGCAGGTTATAGTTTAAATCCGGCATTGCCAGTACTAATGGCAGATGGAGAAACTTTTTTGGACATTCATGTCCAAAAGTTATTTTCATATGTTTTGAACTTAAGTTAATCAGGAGGAAAAAGTAAATGAAAAGTGTAGTGGGTATTGGGCTAATTGCTGTATTATCTTTTTTCATAATTATTTTTTTAATAAGAATGATTAAAGATAAAAATGCTGTTGTACGGGTGATAGGTTATTTAATAATATTATCATTACTCGTGATGGTATTAAACAACATAGTTTTACAGTATTTTTTTAATGTAAAGCTTTTTTAAAATGAAAAATGCAACATGTTTAAGTACTTTTTGATATGGTACTTACTTGTTGCATTTTTTATTTATCTATTAGGAAAGTCATGCTGACTTTTCTAATATGTGATTGACAAGAGAGTTTTTTGGTTAGATATAAATGCTAACCATAGAAAGATATGGAGATGTTTAGAAAATTATTGTAAGCAGTCTAACTGATTTTAGAAAAAGGACACGAAAATGTGTCCTTTTTCGATGAATAGGAAAAATCAAGTTTTTCCTATTCAACAAAAAACAAAACAGATTAATGTATAAAAACATTAAATATTGTTCATAAATAAATATAGAAATATTTAGGAGGGAATAATAAAAAATGAGTAAAAAAGAGAAAAGAGATATTGATAAAAAAATAATATATAAGGAAGAGGAAATAGCAGAGGATGCAACTGAATATGGTGAGTTTATATCAAGTTATTTTGCTTGGATTCCACCTGAAAAACAAAAACAAAAAGCAGATGAATTAGATAAAAACACGAAAAAAGAAGAAAAATAAAGAAAAAAAGAGAAAAATATATAAAAAAGGAGGAAAAACGTTTAAAATGTGTAGAAATTACATTTGAAAAATAAATAAAACAAGTTATAATTGTTAATAAAGGTCAAAGAAAGTCAAAGTCAAAAAAAGAAGGTGAATATAATGAGAATATCAGATGAAATAGAAAAATTTATAAAAGAAATGCTAAATAAGTATGAAGAAGTAGAAATACAGAGAAATGAATTGGCACAACAATTTCACTGTGTGCCATCTCAAATAAATTATGTTATTTCAACTAGATTCAAACCAACACAAGGATATTATGTGGAAAGCAAAAGAGGTGGAGGAGGAAGTATAATAATAAAAAAGATGTTGTTTGATGATGAAGATATATTTTGTGACCTTATAAATGATATAGGAGATGAGATGTCACAACAAGATGCAGATATAATAATATCTGATTTATTATCATATAAATTACTAGATGAAGAACAGGCAAGATTGCTAAAAGTGGCAACAAATGATAAAGTATTAAAATTACCAAGAGACATAAAAGATGAAGTGAGAGCTAGAATATTTAAAAATATGCTAATAAACATGGAAAATAGAAATTTTTAAAGGAGGAATTAAAAATGTTATGTGATAATTGTAAAAAAAGAGAAGCAAATGTAAGATATACAGAGAATGTAAATGGTGTTAGAAGGGAACTAAATTTGTGTGAAGAATGTAGTATAAGATTAGGGATAGCTAATAAAATGAATT
The DNA here is from genome assembly GCA_944388015.1 of uncultured Clostridia bacterium. Lineage (GTDB taxonomy): Bacteria > Bacillota > Clostridia > TANB77 > CAG-508 > CAG-269. The sequence goes on from CALXHD010000012.1 coordinate 22,844, forward strand.
TTGATATAAATATGGATTTTCGAAGTTTTAATATTCAAAATTTATTTGGAGGGATATTTGAAGATTTTGCGAATTTAACAGAACCACAGTTTATGCCACTTATTGAACAAGTAAAAGATATAAGATGTAAAAATTGTGGTATGAGTTTTGAAGATATTACAGAAAATGGAAGATTGGGATGCCCTGAATGTTATGAAACTTTTGAAACTAGATTAGACCCAATATTAAAAAGAATACAAGGAGCAAATAGACATACAGGAAGAATTGGAAAAATTAATCAAAATAAGAATACAGATAAAAAACAAAATAACACAGAAAATACCAAAACAGAGAATACAAAAATAGCTAAACTAGAAGAAGAATTAAAGCAGGCTGTAAAAGAAGAAAGATATGAAGATGCTGCAAAAATAAGAGATGAAATAAATAAAAATAATAAAAAATAATTAAAAAAAGAGAAGGGAATGTGATAAAAAATGAATGGGTATTTACAAAGTAGAAAAGAT
>CALXHD010000013.1 GCA_944388015.1 uncultured Clostridia bacterium
TATTAGACCTACATCTGAGACAATATTTACAACAATGTATGCTAAATGGCTAAATTCATGGAGAGATTTACCATTTTTATATAATCAATGGTGTAGTGTATTAAGATGGGAAAAAGAAACAAGACCTTTTTTACGTTCAAGAGAGTTCTTATGGCAAGAAGGTCACACAATACATGAAACAGAACAAGAAGCGAGAGAAAGAACATTAAAAATGTTTGATATTTACGTGGATGTTGCCGAAAATTTATTAGCTATGCCTGTAATAAGAGGAAGAAAAACAGAAACAGAAAAATTTGCAGGAGCTGATGAAACATATACTATAGAAGCGATGACATATGATGGAAAAGCTTTGCAATCAGGTACTTCACATTATTTTGGACAAAATTTTACAAAAGCATTTGATGTTACATATCAAAATAGAGAAGGGAAAAAAGAATATCCTTATCAAACATCATGGGGAATTTCAACAAGATTAATAGGAGCTATAATAATGGCACATGGTGATAATAGAGGGTTAAAATTGCCTCCAAAAGTAGCTCCTGTTCAAGTAGTTATAGTGCCAATTGCAATGCATAAAGAAGGTGTGAAAGAAAAAGCTCAAGAATTATATGATATGTTAAAAGACAAATATAGAATGGAAATAGATTTAAGAGATCAAGTATCTCCAGGATATAAGTTTAATTATTGGGAGATGAAAGGTGTTCCAATAAGAATTGAAATTGGTCCAAGAGATATTGAAAATGGGGAATGCATTATAGTAAGGAGAGATACTTCTGAAAAAATAACAGTAAGCTTAAATGAATTGGAAAATAAAATAAAAGAATTGTTAAAGAATATACATGTAAATATGTTTCAAACATGTAAGAAAAGGATGGAAGATAAAACAACGGTTGCACATAATTTAGAGGAGTTCCAAGAAAATATGAGTAAAGAACAAGGATTTATAAAAGCCATGTGGTGTGGAAGTAGTGAATGTGAGGCAAAAATAAAAGAACTTACATATGCTACATCAAGATGTATACCTTTTGAACAAGAACATATTGGTGATACATGTGTATGTTGTGGAAAAAAAGCAGATAAAATGGTAATATGGGGTAGACAATATTAAAAGAATTTGAATATTGTTTAATATGTAGATAATAATGGAAAAATATATATGTTCGTGATTTTTTGAAAGGAATGTGTTAAAATATGGCAATTATTATAGATGGAAAAGAAGTAGCAAAAAAAACAAGAGAGAAACTAAAGAATGAAGTTGAAGAATTAAAAGAACATGGAATCATTCCAAAACTTACTGTAATAATGGTAGGAGATAATCCAGCTTCTAAGGTGTATGTAAGGAATAAAAGTAAGGCATGTAATGAAGTAGGGGTAGAATATGAAGAGTTTTTTTTAGACAGTAGTATTTCTCAAAAAGAATTACTTGATTTAATAAAAAAACTAAATGATGACAAAACTGTAAATGGGATTTTATTACAAAGTCCATTGCCACAACATTTAGATATAAATGAGGCATTTAGAACAATAGATTATAGAAAAGATGTAGATGGATTTCATCCTATGAATGTAGGTAAATTAGTATTAGGGCAAGACACTTTTGTTTCATGTACTCCATATGGTATTATGAGGTTATTTGAAGAATATAATATTGATTTATGTGGAAAAAATGTTGTAATACTTGGTAGAAGTAATATTGTAGGTAAACCATTGGTTCAATGTTGTTTGAATAACAATGCAACTGTTACTATTTGTCATTCTAAAACAAAAGATATTAAAGAAGTCACAAAAAATGCTGATGTTTTAGTTGTAGCTATTGGAAAGCCACATTTTCTAGAGGCTGATATGGTAAAAGATGGTGCAATTATTATTGATGTAGGTATAAATAGACTAGATACAGGAAAAATTGTTGGAGACGTGGATTTTGAAAATGTATCTAAAAAGGCAAGCTATATTACACCAGTACCAGGAGGGGTTGGTCCAATGACTATAGCAATGCTTTTAAATAATGTTATAAAAGCAACTAGACAGCAGAATATGTAGAATATTATATGTAATAAAAGGCTAAGGGAACTTTTATGAGTTTCTTTAGCTTTTTTGATATATAAAAGGATTGAGCTTTATTTGGTTTTGCTTATTTTTGTTTTTAAAATTAGTTAGTAGAAAGGAATTTAGTTTTATATGGATAATATAAGGAAAAAAATTTATTGGGTATGGTTTAGTTTATTACAACTAGGAAGTATAAAAAAACAGAAATTATTGAATATATTTGGAAACCCAAAAAAAATATATAATGCAACTGAAAAGGAATTATTAAGCATAAAAGGTTTGGGAGAAAAGTCTGCAAATGAAATTTTAAATGTGAATATTAGAAAAGAATTAGAAAAACATGTAAAATATCTAAAAAGTAATGATATAAGTATAATTACTGTCCAAGATAAGGAATATCCATATATGTTAAAACAAATATATGATTATCCAATAAGCTTATATGTAAGAGGAAATGTAGATTTACTAAAATATAAATGCATATCAATAGTAGGTTGTAGAGAACCTAGTAATTATGGAATAAATTGTGCTAAATATTTTGGATTTAATTTGGCAAATAATGGAATATGTATAGTAAGTGGACTTGCAAGAGGAATTGATAGTTATGCACATATTGGAGCAATTACAGCTAAAAATGGTAAGACTATAGCTGTTCTTGGAAATGGACTAGATACTATTTATCCAAAAGAAAACATAGAACTTGCAAAAAAGATATTAAATTTAGGTGGAACAATTATATCTGAATATCCTCTTGGAACTTCTCCAAATAAAGTCAATTTTCCTGCAAGAAATAGGATAGTTTCAGGTTTAAGCTCAGGTGTACTTGTTGTAGAAGCTAAAGAAAAGAGTGGAACTTTAATTACAGTTGATTTTGCTTTAGAACAGGGAAGAGATGTCTATGTTGTTCCTCGGAAATATTAATTCAATAAATTCTATTGGTACTAATAGACTTATAAAAGAAGGAGCTATTCTTGTAAATTCTTATAAAGACTTATTGTAAAAATTAGATAAAACATAGCAATTAGAAATGCCCCTACAATGTTTTAAACACTGTAGGGGCTTGAAACAGAAATTAAGGTTCCTTATTGTAGTTTCTACAAAAAGAAATAAAATGAATTATTAAAGATAGTATTTCACTTATAATAGGAATTACTATACAATAAACTAAAAAAGACAATACAAAGGCAAGTAGTAATGAGAACACAATAGTTAGTGCTATGCATCCTGCCCAAAGAGAAATTTCGTCTACGTGCATAACAAGATCAGATCCGATAAATCTGAGTATGTATGCATCGCCAATGGAATGGGTCTTTTTTTGTATAGATATTTTATTTTCAGAAAAAGAGATATCTATATATTTTATTGAATTTATGTCACTTTGATCTAGTGAATTTATTCCTTCTTCTCTTATTTTTTTTGCTACGTTTGTGTACATCGTTATTTCTTGTTGGGTATAACTTACGGGTTTTGTAAGTTTAAATATGCTAACTCCTGAAAGAATTAGGCATGTTATGAATGTTAAGATAATTAATAAATTATCTAACTTATCTTTGTTTTTGTGGAAAAATTCCCGCATTGCCTTAAAAATTTCCTTTTTCTGTTTCATTCTTTTTACCTCCTTGTAATTAGTAAAACTAAGAAGATAGAGGTAAATTCCTCTACTAATTAGTTTGGGAAAAATATATAGTAAGAATATTACTTATATTTATAGTATATCAAAAAAAATGTGCATTTTCAAGTATTAATCTACATAATTTTTTTGAAGCTTAAAGTAATAAAAAATGTATTTAGCATGAAAAAGAAGTAGCCTCTACGTAAAACTACTTCAAAGTTTGGTGGCTTGAAGTGGAATCGAACCACTGACACAGGGATTTTCAGTCCCTTGCTCTACCAACTGAGCTATCAAGCCATATAAATAAATGGCGACCCGGAACGGGCTCGAACCGTCGACCTCTAGCGTGACAGGCTAGCGTTCTAACCAACTGAACTACCGGGCCGTAAAAACATGGTGGTCGCTATAGGGCTCGAACCTATGACCCCCTGCTTGTAAGGCAGGTGCTCTAGCCAACTGAGCTAAGCGACCATGTCTTCCGACAAGACATAGTATACTAAAATTTATAGATAATGTCAATAGTTTTTTTAAAAAAATTTAAAAAAATTGTGACATTATTAAATCGGCTACCATATTATGTATTATACAAAGGAAAAACAAAAGAAAAACAATACATGTTTTTTTGTGAAAGGGGGTCTATGGTATGCCAGAGAACAGAGGTTGTGGCGGTTTCGGTTTTGGTGATGACTGCTGCTGGATTATAATTTTAATATTATTAATTTGTTGTTGTTGCGGTGGCAACAGAGGAGGATGTTGCTAATCCTTACTTAAGGTGATTAATAATGTATAGCACAGAAAATATGCCTGATTTTCTGTGCTAATATCTATTAGGAAAGCCAAAGAGAAAAGTTAAAATTATTGCAAATTATAAGGCTTTCCGATTTGTTCTCTATTAGGAAAGTCATACTGACTTTTCTAATAGAGAAAACACATTGCACACAAATTTATTACATAAATTTGGCGCAGAACAAATTAACGGAAAGCCAAAGAAGAAAGTTGAAATTATTGCAAACTTTAAGGCTTTCCAATTTATTCTATTTATTAACCTTTAAATTATCGCCATATCTTTTGATTTTTTGAGTAGTTGTTTTTTCAAATTCTTTATCTCTTATAATAACACCTTTAATATGTTTATAATTAGGTAATCTGCTATTTACACTTGCAACAATATCATTTACTATTTTTTTAATTTCTTCTTTTGTTGGAACAGAACCTTTTAAATATTCTGTAATTGCTTCAATATTAGGGAATATTTGAGCATTAATATATATTTCATCATCATTTTCTTTTTGGATACCTAAAACTAAAGATTCAGAAATAAGTGGGCTATCATTTAAATATTGTTCTACTTCTTCTGGATAAACATTTTTACCATTTTTAGTGATTATTACACTTTTACATCTACCTGTGATATATAAATATCCATTTTCATCAATTTTACCAATATCACCAGTATGAAACCAGCCATCTGTTATACTTTTACTTGTTTCTTCAGGCATATTATAATATCCAAGCATTACATTTGGACCTTTTACCCAAATTTCACCTTCTCCATTTTCATTTGGATTATTAATTTTATATTCTACTTTAGGAATAGGTAAACCACAACTTTCAGCTTTGTGGAAAAAGTCGTTATTACCTGAAACTAGAGGAGAACACTCTGTTAGTCCATAACCTTGTAATGTAAGTAATCCTAATTTCTCAAAATCATATATTATTGTAGGATTTACACTTGCAGCACCTACTATAAATACACGTAATCTTCCACCAAGAGTATTTTTAACTTTATTTCTAACAACTTTTTTTATAATAAAAGGAAGATTTTCATATGGATTATCATTTTGATTTTTTACATATTTTTTAGGCAATGTTTTATTCATATTTTTTATGATATTTTTATGCATATTTTCTAGTAGCAATGGTACACATAATATAACAGAAGGATGATATTCTCCTATATTTTTAACTATATAGCGAAGTCCATCACAGTAGCAAATACTTGCACCACTGTATATTGGAAGCAAAAACCCAATAGTACATTCATAAGTATGGTGTAAAGGTAATATAGAAAAGAATAAATCGCTCCTTTTAACTTTAACTATTCCATAAATTGATGTTATATTTGAACATATATTAAAATGTGATAAACATACACCTTTAGCATTTCCTGTTGTGCCTGAGGTAAATAATAAAATACGCATTTCATTTGGGTCTATTTTGATTTCATCGAATTTAGTGTTTCCCTGTATTAAAAGTTCTTTTCCTTTAGATTTACAATCATTTATATAGAAAGTATTTTCTATAGGAAAACCATCTTTTTGAAGCTCATCTTCTGTATATTTATCAAATGAGATAAACATTAAATTTTTATTAGATAATGTAGATTTTTGTTCTATAATGTCTTTAAAATTCTTTATGTCTCCTAAAATACACTCACTTTCAGAGATATTTAAAAAATTAATAGTTTCTTCTGCATGTAATTCTTTATCTAATGGGACTACAATTCCAACAATTGTAGCAGCTAAATATGAAACAGCCCAATTGTATGAATTTTTACCAATTACAGCAATTCGCTTGTTTAAAAATCCCTGTGCTATTAGGTATGTTCCAAGATTAACAACATCATCTTTAAATTCTTTATATGTAACAGAATATATATGGTCATTTTCATCTTTTAATTTAAAGGCTGTTCTGCTTCCATATATTTCACTTGAGCGATAAAGCATTTCTTTAAATTCAGAAACCTGTTCACATTTGTGATATTTCTTTTCTAATCTTTCTTTAATTGGTATATTTTTTCCCATTTTTTCATTTCTCCTTTTACTCATATTGATAAAAAATTAAATTTACTTTTTCTTTTATGGTTATATTACCATCATATATTGTTTTGTCATTTGACTGATATGTAATAGGTATAAATATTTTACTTTTAAATTTTTGGTCTTTGTTATTAGTTATGTATATGTCAAAAGATATAGTATTTGTTATATTGCTTAAAGGAACATTGCATCTTTTAAGTAGAGAACCACTGTATGTGATTGGAGTTGATGTATCAGTTATTGTATAATCGGTTTTAACATTTTCATGTATATAACTTAGAGTTATTGGATTAGCACAGTTATTATAAAGTGTTGGTGTTGATAAATCAGCATTTTCCTCAGAAGTTATATTGAATTTTATTTCATCTGTTATTTGATTTGATTCAGGAATATATGGTTTTGCAAAATCATTCATGTTTTTGTAAAATAATTTAATTTGTCCATTTTCAGGAGTTTTACTAAAAGAAATATTTTGTATAGATACTTCTTTTAATGTATTTTCTAATGAAATTTCATCAGAAACTTGATTTATAAAGATAGCAATATCTGTATATGTATATAAATTTTCAATTGTAAAATTTGTTGTGCTTCCAACCTTATTTTTTGCATCTGCACTGCTAAATAGAGTAATCTCATCAATTGAAAATATTGATTTTTTATTTTTATTAGCAAAATCTAAAACTTGGTTTTCATATTGTATTTTTTGTATAAACTTAGGAAAATGTGCAGAAATAGTAGTACATGCTAAAATTATTAATATTATTGTTAAAATAAAAATAAAAGATAATTTAACTTTAAAAGTTTTAATAAATTTTTTTATTTTTTCTGTTTTCATTTGTTTAATCCTTTCTGTAGTATAATATTATATTTTTGATAGAAAATCAAGTATAAATTCCAAGAATTTGAATTGACAAAAAAATATTCTAAAGTTAAAATATTTATAGGTGATAAAATGAAAGCAAAAGATAAGAAAAGAAAAATAACTTTAAAGAATATTATTTGTTTTATATTTTTCGTAATTATTATATTCGATATCTACATATTTTATAACACATATTTTCAAAAAAATGAAATATATACTGTTTCAGGAGAAGATATTACTAAGACTATGGTTAGTGAGGAACATATTAAAATTTCAGAAGAAAATAGAGTAGATATAGATAATATTATTGCAAATAATATTGGAAAAGTGTCATCAGAAGAATATAGACAAGAAGATGTAGTTTTAGAATATTTAACAGAATATAGATCAAATTCTGATTTAGCTGTAGGTGAATCTTATGTTATTCAAGAAGGAACTCAAGGAACACAAAGGATTACATATAAAAAGACATATGAAGATGGAAAATTAGTAAAAGAAGAACAAGTTTCAGCTTCTGTTATAAAACCAGCTTTTAATCAGGTTATAGAGATTGGGACAAATACAAATAAACTAAAATATAAAGTAAAAGTTGGAGATGATGTATATGTTACATCAGATGAAATTATAGTATATTCAGATACTGATGAGAGTTCTAATAAGGTTACTAGACTACAACAAAATACTAAACTAAATGTTTTAAGGATTGAGGATAATTGGTATTATATTTCATATAAAGATGTACAAGGTTGGGTAAAAAGAGAATATACTAAATATGTTCAGAAAGAGCAAGATACACAAAATGTTAAAACAAGTAATGGGGGAGTAACAAAACTTAATTTTAATATGAGTTTAAATAAACCAAGTGGACTTACTTTAGAACAGTTTAAAAAGATTTTAACAGATAGTAAAGATAAAAACAAAATTTTTGAACAAAATGCGGAATATTTTTATTATATAGAACAACAATACAATATAAATGGTGTTTTTGTTGCTGCAATGGGAATACATGAAAGTGCATGGGGAACATCAACAATAGCTAAGCAAAAGAAAAATCTATTTGGATATGGAGCATATGACTCTAATCCATATAATGGAGCATATACATTTAATGAATATTCTGAATGTATAGATTTACTTGCTAGGGTGTTGGTTAAATATTATTTAAATCCTAAAGGGACAAGTATTTATAATGGAGAAACTGCTGTAGGTACATATTATTCTAGTCCAACAGTTAGTGGTGTTAATAATAAGTATGCATCTGATAAAAATTGGGCAAATAAGGTATATAGTTACATGGAATATTTGTATGGAAAACTATAAAATTCATGATTATATTTTTAATAATAGTAAAACATCTTATTCTTTTAACATATAATATAAGAAGTTATGTTTAAATTTAAATATTTCTTACAAATACAGTAAGTAAAGTTTAAGATTTACTTAATAAAGGAATGAGAAAAAATGAATACAATAGTCATGAAGTTTGGAGGAAGTTCTGTAGCAGATAATGAAAAATTAAAGATTGTTGCTAGCAAAATTATTAATATGTATGAAAAACAAAACAGGATAATTGTTGTTGTATCTGCTCAAGGGAAAACAACAGATAAGCTAATAAATGAGGCTTATGAATTATCAAACAAGCCAGATAATAGAGAGATGGATGTATTATTAAGTTCAGGGGAACAGGTTTCAATAGCTAAACTTAGCATATTACTTAATGATTTGGGATATAATGCAGTTTCATTAACAGGATGGCAGGCAGGGATTTTTACAAATAATACAAATCAAAATGCACTTATAGAAAACATAGATGTAGATAGAATTAATAAGGAACTAGAAGATGGGAAAATTGTTATTATTGCTGGTTTTCAAGGATACAACGAAAATCTAGATATTACTACATTTGGAAGAGGTGGATCAGATACTACAGCTGTTGCTGTTGCATCTGCTGTACAAGCAAAAAATTGTTATATATTTTCTGATGTTGATGGGGTTTATACTGTTGATCCCAATAAAATAAGTGAAGCTAAAAAAATTCCGGCTCTTTCTTATAGAGAAATGCTTGAATTATCAAGTGAGGGTGCCAAAGTATTACATGGGAGATGTGTGGAAATTGCAGAAAAATATAAAATTCCTGTTATAACGAAATCTACTTTTAATAATAGAGCAGGAACTATTATTTCTGACATCATTGAAGAAAACACCATTAAAAGTGTAGTAAAAAAAGAAATTTCTAGGATTTCTATTATTGGCACTGGGATTGTACGTAATATAAATTTTATGAAGAAAATTTTAGATGTTATTGAAAAAAATAAACTAGATATTTTGGAATTGCAAATTACAGAGAGTAAAATTTCTATAGATTTTAAAAATATTATAACAGATGATATTGTGCAAGAAATTAATGGCATGATATAATTTTTTGAATTATTATAATGGAATAATTTTAATAAGGGTTACGGCTCACTTGAAAATTAATATTATACAAGTGAGCTGTAACTTTTATCTGTGAATTGTAACGAACTGTAACATGAATGCAAAAAATTTTCTTTAATGTACTTGATATTTTTCTAAACTTATTGTATGATATAGGAGTACATAAAGAGAGAAAAATAATAACTTATTAAGAAAGGAGATTACTAAAAAATGAAAAAAATAGCAATAGTTGTAGTAATTATATTGCTAATATTAGGAATATATTCAATACACAAACCAGTAAGGGCAGTAGAACAGGTTATAGATAATGAAACAGAAAGTCAATTAATAGAAATAAAAGAAACACAAATGAAAACATTAGAAGATTATAAAGCTAAATATGGCTCAGATATATATGGCACAGTAGCATATATTCTACATCTATTACAAATATATAGTATACCATTTTGCTTTTTGGGTATTGCAATAGGTGCAATCCATAAATACATAATAGGCGTTCGTAAATTAGATACATTAGAAAAAGGTATGGGGTTAATGGTTACATTTACCATATTATTAATTATTTGCCAAATTTTACCACTTGCTTTTGCAGTGTTTATAAAATTTGGAAGGGGGTAACAAATGAAAGTATTATTTGCAGTAAGCAATGAAGAGGTTTCAGAAAACATAGTTAAAAGATATCAAAGAGAATATAAAGAAATTATCTCATATAAAAATGTTTACTATTTTAATGCAATTTTAAAAGAATTACAAAAAGATAAAACCTATGACAGAATAGTTATAAGTGAAGATTTGGAGACATTTACTCATAATCAATATGATCAAATTGATAAATTTATTTTTGAAAAATTAGATAGTATTAGTGATGAGGCATCAAATTATAAAGGTGATAATATTCCAATAATATTAATATGTGCAGATAGAAGAGTAAAATCGGAAGAAATGCTAGTAAAATTATTTGGAATTGGAATATATGATGCATTATTAGGAACTGATAGAAGTGTTGAAGAATTGTGTAAATTAATTCATAAGCCACGTCTAAAAAAAGATGCTAAAGTTTATTATAAAATAGATACAGAAGATGTAGCTTATAAACCTGAAAGTGAAAATGATGTAAGTGAAGTAGAAATTCAAAATATTTTAGCACATTATAAAAGATTGGGAAAAAATGAACAAAAATATGTAGAAAGTTTTGATAATATTGCTGCACAATATAATGACACACAACTTAAAATTATATGTAAATTTTTGCCATTAAATGTAAGAGCTGTTTTGGAAGAACAATCACCTAAATATCAAAAAGTGATGGCTTTTAATGCAAAAGTTGGAGATGGACTTAGAAAACAAGCAACAGAAAGAAAGTCTGCAGGTACAAGTGAAAAATTATTAAAAACAAGTGCTATGAGAGAGCAAGTCCTTACAAAACCAGTAGTTGTGCCAAATGCAATGAATTTAGATAAAGGAAAAAAATTATCTAAACCAAGAACACAAGATAATAGACCTTTGTCTGCTTCAGATATGGAGGCAAGAATTGAGCAAAATAGAGTAAAAAGAGAACAAAATATAGATATACAGAAAGAAGATGCTTTAAAAGAAATAGAAAAAGAGATTAATACATATGTACAAAGAGAACAAGATAATAATGATAAAACACAACCTATTGAAGAAACAGATGTAAAAAGAGGTAGGGGAAGACCTAGAAAAACTCCAGTACAAGATACTCAAGAACCAGTTAAGAAAAAAAGAGGAAGACCAAGAAAGAAGATTGAAGAAAATAATATAAAGATTGAAGATATTGAAGAATTACAAAAACCTAAAGCTGAAGTAGATGCACAAGACAAAATAGATGAAGATATATTAATGCCAGGATTTGATGAGATAGATGAAGTAGCAGGTTCAAATAATGTGGAGGAACATCAAAATACTAGTTCTATGGAAGAAATAACAATGCCAGGGGTTGATGAAGAAACTGAAGAATTTGAAGATGTATCTATGCCAACTTTTGATAGTATTATAGATAGTTCAGAAGATGTTGCAATGCCAGGTATTAGTAGTAATCAAAATTTTCAGAATAATAGTGGTGTATTACCATATAATGAAAAAACAGTACAAAGTAGATATGATATAGAATCAAGGCTTGATAATGTAGCACGACCTATAGAACAAGAGACAGTGCAAACTATAGATATTTCTTCACTTTTAGTACCAGGTAAGAAGGTTGCATGTTTTGTTGGAACAAGTAAGAATGGAACATCATTTATAGTAAACCATGTTGCAGAAATTTTATCACAAGCTGGTATATCAACAGCTATATTAGATACAACTCGAAATCGTAATGCATATTATATTTATACAAAAAATGAAGAAGATTTAAGAAATGTAGCAACAAATTGTATGCAAAATTTAATAGATGGTTTAGCTAGAGGAATACAAGTAACTAAAAATTTAACAGTATACACTTCTCTTCCAAATGAAAATGATGAAATGCAAAGATCAGGTGAGATTTTACAAACACTAATTAAAAATTACACAGTGGTTTTGATTGACTGTGACTTTCAGACACCATTATCATATTTTGCATATGCACAAGAAATATATCTTATACAATCATTAGATGTTTTAACAATTCAGCCATTAACAGCTTTTCTAAGAGAGTTAAAAGCACGAAATATCTTAGATGAAAATAAGCTAAGAGTTGTTTTAAATAAAGTGGAAAAATTAAAAGGTATTTCAGATAAGATTATTCTTGGCGGAATGTCATCATATAATGATCCTTCAATGTCATATATGGTAGATTTATTTGATAAGAATTTGATAAAATATATTTCGATTCCATTTGATGAACAAGTATATGTAAAATACTTGGAGGGACTAATTAATTGCGAATTAACATTAAAAGGATATCCTAAAAATTTTGTACAAATTTTAAATGAACTTGGAAATATGGTATATCCGATTATGAATGGTAAAACATCAGGAAAAACGTCATATAGACCACCATCAGTGAAAAATGGAGGAGGATTTACACCAAGTATTAATTCAACTTTAGAACAAATGAGAAAATACTAATATCAATAAGAGGAGGAAAAATAGTGTTAATTGGGGTAGTAGTAGCATTAATTGTTGTTGTTATAGGGCTTATAATTTATAACTTAATTATACATAAAAAAATACAATCATTTCGTAATATAAATCAAAAAATAACAAATTTGTCAGTTGTTCAAGATTTTATGAATGCTATAGGAGAAACTTCAAGTGTAAATGATAAAATAACAAAAATTAATGATATATTGATAGAAAAATATGAAATTAAATATTCTACAATAGTAGTATTTGATGGTGCTGAATATAAAGTAAAGGCATCAAATGTGGATAGGAGACATTGGGATTCCTTAAGCTCTTTGCATAATATAGATATGTTCAAAGATAGTATTTCAAGTGCAACACCTAAATATGTTACAGTTAATAATGATTCAGAGAGACTTCCATATCAGCAAATGGAATTTGGCAGAGCCAAATCGGCTATATTTTTCCCCTTATATATTGATAATGTGTATATAGGGTATTGGCTTATAGAAAGTGGAGTACCACATGACTTTGACAATGTAGATACTACTGTATTAGAAGTTATAAAAGGTAATATTGTATCAGTTTTAAAAACTGTAGTACATCAAAAGACTATAGAATCAATTGTTAGAACCGATTTATATTCAGGATTATACTCTGAAGAATATCTATATGGTGAAGGTAAGAGAATAATTGATCAATATACTACATCAACTATTTGTATGTTTAAAATTATTAATTTAGAGGAAATTAATAAAAGATATTCAAGAGAAATGGGAAATGAAGTTGTGACACAAGTTAGTACTTATGTAAGTAAAAACTTATCTCAGGACTACGTTTTTGTTAGATATATGGGACCTAAATTTGTTATAGCATTTTCAGGAGTAGATATGCCAGGTGTTGCAGATTTTGTAAATGATTTAAAATCTGCAATGGAAAATTTAAGAGTTACATTACCTGAAGAAGATGATGATATCGAGGAAAACAAAGAAGTAGAATTTGCAGTTCCTAAATTCAATTTCGTATTGTCTACATACTATAAAGGTACAGGACTAGAAGAAGTATTAAAAAAATTGGAAGAATATTTGGATAAGGCTGGTAAAACAGAAAGTGAAATTACAAATATATAGTTATTAAAAAGAAAGGAGAATTTGTATGGAATTTGATAAAACAATGAATTTTGAGGTTGAAAGAAATGAAAATCTTAGAACTAAAGAGGTTTTAAAAGAGGTTTATGAGGCTTTACAAGAAAAAGGATATAATCCAATTAACCAAATAGTTGGATATGTATTATCAGGAGATCCTACATATATTACGAGTTATAAAGATGCAAGAAATAAGATAAGAACAATTGAAAGAGATGAATTATTAGAGAAAATGGTTAAAAACTATATAGGTATTGAAGATGAGTAGGATTTTGAGTATTGATTATGGTGATGCTAGAGTAGGAATAGCAATTACGGATCCATTAAATATTACAGCACAAGGTTTAGAAACAATACAAAGAAATAATTCAGATAAAACAATCTTAAAAAGATTGGACGAAATTTTTGCTCAATATGATGTTGATACTATCGTTATTGGAATGCCATATAATATGAATGGTAGTAAAACAGAAAGAGCAGAAATAACAGAGAAATTTATACATAAATTAAAATGTAAATATCCAAAAAAGAAAATAGATATTATGGATGAAAGATTAACAACTGTTGTAGCACATAAAACTATGAATTTTTTGGATGTAAATAAGAAAAAAAAGAAATCTATAGTTGATACTATTTCTGCAGAATATATTTTGGAGACATATATTCAGAAAAATCAAAAAATTGAAAAAAATAGTTGAAAAAATATAATAAATAGGGTATTATATGTTTAATATTAGTATATAAAGTTTAGTAGATATTAATATTGTAATTTATATAAGAAAGGAGCAAAAACATGGACGAGAATTATGAAGGAGAAGAAATGGATAATATTGTTTTATTAACTGACGAAGATGGAAATGAAGTAAAATTTGAATTTTTAGATTTAGTAGAACTTGATGAAGAAGAATATGTTGTATTATTACCAGTAACAGAAGAGGGAGAAGAATATGAAGGAGAGGTAGTTATACTTAAAGTAGAGGATTCAGAAGAAGATGATGATGAATCATATGTTAGTGTTGAAGATGAAGAAACATTAAATAAAGTTTTTGAAATATTTAAAGAAAGATTTAAAGATGATTTTGACTTTGTTGATGAAGAATAATTTTGGAGGAGAGGTGGAGTGTTAAAATTTACTCCACCTTTTTGTGTATAAATATGTAGTGATATGGAAAAATTAACAGGGATGTGGACTTTAAAATGTTGTAAACAGGAAGAGATTAAATAAGTCTGCTTTTATTTTGTTATAGGAAAAAGCAAAAATTTTCCTATGACATCAACATATATAAAGAGTTTTAAGGGGGAAAGTATATGCAAAAATTATCATCTTATTTATTAGTTATTTTTATGATTATGTTTTGGGCTTTTAGAGCGGTATTGACACTTATGTCACAAATGGGAAAAGATATTTTGGGTGTAGTTCCTATGAATACTACAATTGAAATTATATTATTATTTGCTGTTTTATTATGTTTAATTTTAGTAGTTAAAAGAAAAGTAATAGGTGCAGCACTTTATTTGGCATTATATGGTTTTTACTTTGGAGAAGACGTAACATCAAAAGTACGTCTAATTGCTGAAGGACAGAAATTATCATCTTCTGAGATGGCTAGTGCATTTTTTTCTTTGATTGGTGTAATATTAGCTGTAGCTGTTTTGATAGAATTATTGCTAGATAAAAACAGAAAAGTACATCCAGTTGATAAAAAGACAGATTGGTTCTATAAAAATGAACAATTTGATAGAAAAATGGATGATAGAGCAGATAAAAATAATTATAGAACTTTATAGAAAGAAAAGGTCATAAGTATGATTTGAAAAAGAAAGTGGGTGATAGTAATGAACAAAGATCAAGATAAAGTAAAAACCAATATTAACTGGTATCCAGGGCATATGGCAAAAACGAAAAGACAAATTATAGAAGATTTAAAATTAATTGACATTGTAATAGAATTATTAGATGCTAGAATACCAATTTCTAGTAGAAACCCTGATATTGCTCAAATAACAAAAAATAAAAAGAAAATAATAGTATTAAATAAATGTGATTTAGCAGATGAGAAAGAAAATAAAAAATGGATATCTTATTTTAATACTCAGGGAATTCCTGCAGTTATAACTGATTCTAATTCAGGTTATGGAATAGATAATTTAATTAAAAAAGTAGAAGAGATAATGAAAACTGAAAAAGAGCAGATGATGATTAAAGGTAGAACTGGAAAAAAGATACGTGCTATGATTTTAGGAATTCCAAATGTAGGAAAATCATCTTTAATAAACAGAATATCTAAAAAGAGTACGGCTAATGTTGGAAATAAACCAGGTGTTACCAAACAAAAGCAGTGGATTAGAATAAATGAAAAAATTGAATTACTAGATACTCCAGGAGTATTATGGCCTAAATTTGAGAGTGAAGAAGTAGCTATGCATTTAGCTTATACAGGTACAATTAAAGAAGATGTTTTGGATAAACTGGAAATTGCATATCATTTAACGAAATTTATGATAGAAAACTATCAACTAAATTTATGTGAGAGATATAAAATACCAAGTGAATTCATAAAACAAAAACTAGATCAAAAAGATCAACCCGAAAATCAGAATATATATGAAATAATGCTAGAAATCGGTAGAAAAAGAGGTTGTATTATTTCAGGTGGAAATATTGATGAAGAAAAAACAGCTAGATTAATATTAGATGAATTTAAAAATGGAATTTTAGGTAAGATCACAATAGAAAAGAGGTAGAATATTGGAATCGTTTATAGAATTAAAGCGAAATAAAGAAGATGTTAATTTGATGTCTCCACTTACATGGGCATATGTGGGAGATTGTGTATATGAACTATATGTTAGAACTAAGTTAGTAGATAATACTAATATGAAACCACATGCTTTACATGTTGAGGCTATCAAATATGTTAAAGCACAGGCTCAAGCACAGATTTTAAATAAAATTCATGATAATTTAACAGATGAAGAAAAAGATATTGTAAGAAGAGGGAGAAATGCAGATAACCATCATTTACCCAAAAATGCTAATGTTCAAGATTATATGTATTCTACGGCTTATGAGGCACTAATCGGATATTTATATTTGACAAATCAAATTGAAAGATTAAAAGAAATTTTGAAGATTAGTGTTGACTAATTGTTTAAAACGTGATATAAATACTACATATGTTAAAGGCCCCTTGGTCAAGCGGTTAAGACGCCACCCTCTCAAGGTGGAATCATGGGTTCGATTCCCGTAGGGGTCACCAAATTTAATAAAAATACCTTAAATTTTAAAAGGGAGTAGCTTTAAAATTACTAATCAACAGTCGCGATATTAAATATCTGGTTAGTAAGCTTAAAAAAGCAAGCAAGACTTTTAGAAGAAATTTAGCATACTAAATTTCTTTTAAGAGTCTTTATTATGTTATTAGGAAAATTCCTAACAATTAATAACATATGGTACAAAAAATTGTATTAATGAATGCAATTTTGTGTAAAATAAAAAATATATGAGGAGGTAAAAAATGAGTGAAAAGAAGTGGTTTATGCAAAATATTAAAGAAGTTGAGCAAGACCTAGAAACAAATATAAGTAAAGGTTTAACTCGGTGAGCAGGCATCTCAAAAAAGAGAACAATATGGTTACAATGAGCTAAAAGCTGCTAAGAAGAAAACATTATTGCAACGTTTTCTTGACCAATTTAAGGATTTTTCAATAATTGTTTTAATAATTGCTGCAATTGTGTCAGGATTTGTTGGTGTATCAGAAGGAGAAGGAATAACAGATACAATAATTATATTAATAGTCGTAATAGTTAATGCAATTATTGGTGTAACACAAGAAGCAAAAGCTGAAAAATCTTTAGAAGCATTGCAAAAACTAAGTGACCATGCTGCCAAAGTTGTAAGAGATGGCAAAATGCAAGTAATACCAGCAAGAGAATTAGTACCAGGTGATATTGTTGTACTAGATACAGGAGATTATATACCGGCAGATTTAAGAATTATAGAAGCAGTAAATTTAAAATCACAAGAAAGTTCATTAACAGGAGAATCTGTACCAGTTGAAAAAAATATAGATGAAATAAAAGATGAAGAGACTGGTATTGGAGACAGGATAAATATGTTATTTTCTTCAAGTTTAATAACATATGGTAGAGGTAAAGGAATTGTTGTAGAAACTGGAATGAATACAGAAGTTGGAAAAATTGCTGGAATGATTAATCAAACTGAAGAACAAATAACACCATTACAACAAAAATTAAACAAATTGGGAAAAACTCTAGGAATTGTTGCATTAACAATATGTGCATTGATTTTTGCAGTTGGTATAATACAAGGAAAAGAACCAATTCATATGTTTATGACAGCAGTATCATTAGCTGTTGCTGCAATACCTGAAGGTTTAGTTGCAGTATCTACAATAGTACTTGCAATTGGAGTTCAAAAAATGGTAAAAAGGCATGCTATTGTTAAAAGATTGCCTGCAGTTGAAACTTTAGGAAGTAGTACAGTTATATGTTCAGATAAGACAGGAACTTTAACACAAAATAAAATGACAGTTCAAAAAATCTCTTATAATAATAAATTACAGGATATAGAAGATGTTCAGAAAAATCTAGAAGGTCTTGAGAAAATAAATAGATTAGATTTAGAAGATAAGGAACTAGTAGAACTTGTATATGCTAATATGTTATGTAATGATACAAAGGTAGATGCAGAAGGAAAATTAACTGGTGATCCAACAGAAACTGCATTAGTAGATATGGCATTTAAGTTAAATTTTGATCCAACTATTTATGATAGAACACCTAGAATAGAAGAAATTCCATTTGATTCAGATAGAAAACTCATGACAACAGTTAATAAGGTAAATGATAAATATATAGTATATACAAAAGGTGGAATAGATGAACTTCTTGCAAGATGTGTGTCATATCAAATAAATGGAGAGATAAAATCAGATTTAGAAAATTATAGAATTAGTATAGATGAGCAAAATGAGGCTATGGCAAAAGAAGCTTTAAGAGTATTAGGTTGTGCATACAAAATAATTGACCATGAACCAACTAAACAAGAAATGGAAAATATGGAAAGTGAACTTATATTTATTGGAATGGTTGGTATGATTGACCCTCCAAGGGAAGAAGCTAAAGTTGCTGTAGAAAAATGTAAAACAGCTGGAATTAAAACTGTAATGATCACAGGTGATCATAAAATTACAGCTATAGCTATTGCAAAAGAGTTAGGAATATTAGAAAATGATGACGAAGCAATTACAGGTACAGAACTTGAGAAAATGTCTGATGAAGATTTAGAAAAGAATATTAGGAAGTATTCTGTGTATGCTAGAGTATCTCCAGAACATAAAGTACGTATTGTTAAAGCATGGCAAAAAAATGGAGAAGTTGTAGCTATGACTGGTGATGGAGTAAATGATAGTCCAGCATTAAAAACAGCAGATATTGGATGTGCTATGGGAATTGTTGGTACAGATGTGGCAAAAGAAGCTGCAAATGTTATTCTAACAGATGACAATTTTGCAACAATTGTTTCAGCAGTAGAAGAAGGTAGACGTATTTATGATAATATTTTAAAGGTAATTCAATTTTTATTATCAAGTAATGTGGGAGAAATAGTAGTACTATTTTTTGCTACAATACTTACACCACTTTTTGCAAAATGGTTTGGAATTGCAGATATAAATCATTTGGAAATCTTGTTACCTATTCATATTTTGTGGATAAATTTGGTTACAGATTCTTTACCAGCTTTAGCTTTGGCTTTTGATCCTGCAAATGATGATATAATGAAGCGTAAACCTGTAAAACCTGGAAAAGGAGTATTTACAAAGGGTATGACATGGAGAATAATATATCAGGGGATTATGATTGGTGGTTTAACACTAGCTGCATTTATGATTGGTCTAGCTACAACTAAAGCACCAATTGGAGATTTAACACTAGAACAATCAAAGATAGAGGTTGGTCAAACAATGGCATTTGTTACACTTGCACTATCAGAATTAGTTCATGTATTTAATATTAGAAATAATAATAAATCTGTATTTAAGACAAAAATTACTAATAATACAAAACTAATTTGGGCAGTTATTGGTTCTGCAATGTTAATGTTAGTAATTCTTTTAGTACCAGGTTTGAGAGAAATATTTAGTATACCTTTATTGCCTACAGAAAATATTTTGGAATTAATAGGTCTAGTTTTGGCACCACTTGTAATTGTAGAAATATTTAAATTGTTTAAGATAAATGGTAAGACATAAATATAAGAAAAAATAGCATTGACTTTTATAGTTTTTACTTTGAAAATATGTATGGGCTAAGGAAAATTAATTATATTATTTTAGAAAAATCTACAGATTTTCTATGCAATTAAAAAGGGGGGTTAAATTTCCTCCTTTTTAATGTATGAAAATTTAATGTATGAAAAATTGAAAATTTTTCTGCAACATCGATAATTGTGACTTATAGTTCACTTATATAATTCTTTTTTACAATTACAAGTGAACTGAAAGTTGTAATATATTAATTCTAAAAAAATCTAAAATAACATTGACAAAAGTAACAAATTAATAGATAATATACATATACTTAAAAGAAAAGAGCTAAAAGATACAAAGGAGGAAAAATAATGTATGTATTTAATAGAATTACTGTAAATCCACAATTACCAAAAAGAATAGAAAAGCTTTCAGTTATTGCAAACAATTTATGGTGGTCTTGGAATACAGAATTTTTAAAATTGTTTAGAAAAATAGATAAAGATTTGTGGGAAAATTGTGGAAAAAACCCAGTTAAATTTTTAAGAGAGGTATCACAGGAAAACTTAGAGAAAGTTGCAAAAGATATAATATTTTTAAAAGAGTATGATAAATGTGTAGAAAATTTTGAAGATTATATGAATAGTAATAATACATGGTTTGCAAGTCAATATCCTGAAAATAAAAAAGATTTAATTGCATACTTTTCAGCAGAATATGGTTTAGATGAGACTATTCCTATTTATTCAGGAGGATTGGGAATATTATCAGGGGATCATTTAAAATCTGCAAGTGACCTAGGCATTCCATTAGTAGCTGTTGGATTATTATATAAAAATGGATATTTCCATCAAAAAATAAATGGAGCTGGAGATCAAGAAACTGAATATCATGATATAGATTTATATAACTTGCCAATTCATCCAGTAAAGACTGATGAAGGAGACGACTTGACTATTTATATAAAATTTCCAAAGAGAAGAATATATTTAAAAGTATGGCAAGTTAATGTAGGAAGGGTAAAATTATATTTATTAGATTCTGATATTGAGAAAAATAATCCTGAAGATAGAGATGTAACATTACGTCTTTATGGTGGAGATCAAGAAATGCGTATAAGACAAGAAATTGTTTTAGGTATGGGAGGAGTTAATTTACTGACAAGAGAATTGAAATTAAAGCCAACTGTATATCATATGAATGAAGGGCATTCATCATTTTTAACATTAGAATTGATAAAAAATATAATAAAAGAAAAACAAGTATCTTTTGATGTTGCAAGAGATATAGTTTCTTCTATGACAGTGTTTACAACACATACGCCAGTACCGGCTGGAAATGATATTTTCCCAATTTCTCTTGTAGAAAAATATTTTAAAGAATTTTGGCCAAGGTTAGCAATTACAAGAGAAGAATTCTTAAAATTAGGAATGAAACCATGTGAAGATTTAGAACCAGGCTTTAATATGGGAATATTAGCTTTAAAAATAGCAGGAAAGAAAAATGGTGTTAGTAAATTACATGGAGCTGTTTCAAGAGAATTATTTGGAGATGTATGGCCTGAGATAGCTGCAAATGAATCACCAATAGGTTATGTAACAAATGGAATACATACATGTTCATGGCTTGCACCTAATTTAAAAACTTTGTATAATAAATATTTAGTACCATATTGGCAAGATAAAATTCAATATAATAACACTTGGGAGAAAATAAAAAATATACCTGATGAAAAACTGTGGGAAGCACATCAAAATAGAAAAGAGAAAATGATAAATATTGTAAAAAACAATGTAACAGAAAGATTAAGAAGAGCAGGATATAATTATGAAGATATACACTCAATTGTTTCAAAATTAGACCCAAATGTGTTAACTATAGGTTTTGCGAGAAGATTTGCAACATATAAAAGAGCAACATTGATTTTTAAGGATTTGGAGAGAATTACACAGATTTTAAATGATAGTAATAGACCAGTTCAATTGATATTTGCAGGAAAAGCACATCCAGCAGATAGAGAGGGTCAAGACTTAATAAAATATATTCACAATATATCTATGATGCCACAATTTAAAGGAAAAATATTCTTGTTAGAAAATTATAATATAGCAATGTCAAGATATTTAATAAGTGGTGTAGATGTATGGTTAAATAATCCTAGAAGACCAATGGAAGCATCAGGAACAAGTGGACAAAAGGCATCTGTAAATGGTGTAATCAACTTTAGTGTGTTAGATGGTTGGTGGGCAGAAGGATATAATCAAAAAAATGGTTGGAGAATAGGATTTAATGGAGATTATGAATCATATGAAGCTCAAGATGTAACAGATAGTCAAAATATATATGAAACACTAGAAAGTAAGATTATTCCAACATATTATAATAAAGATAAAAATGGTTTATCTAAAGAGTGGTTACAGATTATGAAAGAGTCAATAATTTCAACAGGAGGAAATTACAGTACATCTAGAATGCTTACTGATTATACATCAAAATATTATATCCCACTATGTAATCTTCACAATAAATATTATGAAGACTTAAGTGAAGTAACAGCATTTAATTCCTGGAAAAAAGATTTATATAATAGTTGGAAAGATGTTAAAATCACACAAGCAAATAATCTAGATAATATAACAATTGATGCTGGAAATTGCATTGAGGTTAGATGCCAAGTAGAACTTGCAAACCTTGACCCTGAGCATGTAGAGGTAGAATGTTATTATGGAAGAATATTGGAAAATGGTGTGGTGGAAGATATTTCTATTATACCAATGACATTA
The DNA here is from genome assembly GCA_944388015.1 of uncultured Clostridia bacterium. GTDB lineage: Bacteria > Bacillota > Clostridia > TANB77 > CAG-508 > CAG-269. The sequence continues at coordinate 23,043 of CALXHD010000013.1, forward strand.
TCAAAAGATAATGATGAGGAAAGCAAAATATATGAATATGAGACAAAAATAGAGTTAAAGACAGGAGGAAATTATGGTTATACATTTAGAATTATGCCAAAACATGAAATGATTTTAGAACCAGCTAATTTGAATTTAATTAAATGGGTACAAAATACCTAATAATTTAATACTTTCTAGGATTTTCCTAGAAAGTATTAAATTATATGCTATTTATCTATTAGGAAATAATATGAAACTTTAAGTTGCGCAACTTAAAGTGAAAATAAAATTTTATTTTCAAAAGAAAGTCATA
>CALXHD010000014.1 GCA_944388015.1 uncultured Clostridia bacterium
GAAAAATTATTAAAGGAAGATATAGAAGAACATCTATTAAAGGCTGAAGATGATATAAGAAAAGGCAGAGTAAGAGACGCTAGAGAAGTTTTTTAAAAAGAGGTAGAATATATGAAAATTTTAAAAAATAAATTAAAAAACAACTTAAACATAAGAACACAGAAAGATTTTCCAAAAAAAGGAATAGAATTTATAGATATAATGCCATTAATAATACAAAAAGAAACATTTAAAGAAATAATAGATAAACTCACAGAAGAAATATCAAATAAAAAAGTAGACTATATAGTAGGTCCAGAAGCAAGAGGACTAATACTAGGAGGAGCAGTAGCTAGCAAATTAAATATAGGATTTATACCAGTAAGAAAAAAAGGAAAATTACCACCAACAACAGTAGAAAAAGAAGTAAAATACCAAAAAGAATATGGAAGCGATATTTTAGAACTACCCCAATTAGTAAATGATAAATATACGGAAAAAAATTTCTATCTAATAGATGATATATATGCAACAGGAAATACAATGAAAGCAATAAAAAAATGTATAGAAGAAATGGGAGGAAATGTAATAGGAATAGGAGTAATAATGAATATCAAAGAATTAAATAATGACGAAAATATATATTCTTTATTAGAAATAAAAGAAGATTAAAAAAAATAAAGGAGTTATCATTGTTAAGATTGATAACTCCTTAAAGTTTTGGCTAAACCTCACCATCTACAGGAATATAGGTTTCATCAGGAGGATAAACCAATTCTTCATTAGGTTTATCACAATTTTTAATATCTGTAATTTTAATAATTGGCATATCACCATGGTAATCACCTTTTGTAATTTCACCAGTTATTTCTATCCATGAATTATCAGAAAAACTACTAGCATTTTTAGCCTCACATAAAAAGCCGACTACAACAGTTTGAAAATCAGAAGAAACAACCATATTTCTAGCTAAAACAAACTGGGAGTCACTAAAATCTAAAAGCCTATACACATAACCTGTAAAAGAAATCTTAGTTCCAACATAGGAATCAATATCATCATGAACAGCTTTTAACACATTTGTATAATTATTAGGGCTAATCTGATATATTCCATTTTGTTTAACACACCCTGATAAAGTTGAATTATCTGAATCAGCACCACTAAAAATTCTGAAAATAACAAAACACAAAATACAAGTAACCAAAGCTACAACAGCTGTAAAAAAGATTTTAAAAATTTTGCTACCATTTACTTTTACATTATAAACAAACATATAAATTCCTCACTTTAAAATAATACTTTAATAGAATTTATGCTGTTATTATAAAAATATTACACTAAAAACTATTGCTAAATTTCAATTTTAGTGATATAGTAACAAAGAAAAAAGAACGTAGGAGGAAGTATTTAAAAATGAAACTATTTAAATCATATAGCGAAAAAGAAGTTAAAAGGGTAATGCCTATAGTAAAACAAATAAATAGTTTAGAAGATGAGATCTCTAAATTAAGTGATAGTGAATTAAGAGCAAAAACAGATTATTTTAAAAATAAATTAAAAGAGGGAAAAACTTTAGATGATATATTACCAGAAGCATTTGCAGTTGTAAGAGAAGCATCAAAAAGAACTTTAGGATTAAGACATTTTGATGTACAATTAATAGGTGGAATAATATTACATCAAGGAAGAATTGCAGAGATGAAAACTGGTGAAGGAAAAACACTTGTAGCAACACTTCCAGTTTATTTAAATGCCTTAGAAGGAAAAGGGGTACATGTTGTAACAGTTAATGATTATTTAGCAAAAAGAGATAGTGAATGGATGGGAAAATTATACAAATTCCTTGGACTTTCTGTAGGACTTGTTATTGCTGGAATGGAACCTGCTCAAAAACAAAAAGCATATTCAGCAGATGTAACATATGGTACAAATAATGAATTTGGATTTGATTATTTAAGAGATAATATGGTAATCTATAAAAATCAATTAGTACAACGTGAATTACATTATGCAATAGTAGACGAAATAGATAGTATTTTAATTGATGAAGCTCGTACACCACTTATAATTTCAGGTAGAGCAAATGAATCTTCAGACTTATATAAAAAAGCAGAAGATTTTGTTAAAAGATTAGAACCAAAAGTAATTGTGGAAGAAGATGTAAAAGATTTTGACCAAGCAGAAGATAATGAAAAATATGACTATATTGTAGACTTAAAAGCAAAATCTGCATCACTAACACAAAAAGGTATAAAAAAAGCAGAGGAATATTTTAAATTAGATAACTTTAATGATTTAGAAAACTCAAGTCTAGTTCATCATGTAAACCAAGCATTACGTGCACATGGGGTTATGAAAAAAGACATAGATTACATTGTAAAAGATGGAGAAGTACTAATTGTAGACGAATTTACAGGACGTATTATGTATGGAAGAAGATATAACAATGGTTTACATCAAGCAATAGAAGCAAAAGAACATGTAAAAATTGCTGATGAATCTAAAACACTTGCAACAATTACATTCCAAAATTACTTTAGAATGTACGGAAAATTAGCAGGTATGACAGGTACAGCAATGACAGAAGAAGCAGAATTTGAAGAAATATATAATTTAGATGTAATATCTATACCTACAAATAAACCAATGATACGTAAAGACGAAAATGATGTTATATATAAAAATGAGAATGCAAAATTTAGAGCTGTAGTTGAAAGTGTAAAAGAAAGTCACAAAAAAGGACAACCAGTTTTGATAGGTACAGTATCAATTGAAAAATCAGAAAAACTAAGTAAACTATTACAAAAAGAAAGAATACCACATGAAGTATTAAATGCAAAATCACATGAAAAAGAAGCAATGATTGTTGCACAAGCTGGTAAATTTGGAGCCGTTACAATAGCAACAAATATGGCTGGACGTGGTACAGATATTATGCTTGGAGGTAATAGCGAATATCTAGCAAAAGAAGAAATGGCAAGAAAAAAAGTACCTGCAAATTTGATAGAAGAATCAAACACATATTATGAAACAGATGATCAAGACATTCTAAGAGCTAGAGAACAATTTAAAGAATTAGTTACAAAATATGATGAAGATATTAAAGAAGAAAAGCAAAAAGTAATTGAAGCAGGAGGATTAAAAATAATTGGTACAGAAAGACATGAATCTAGAAGAATAGATAACCAATTAAGAGGACGTAGTGGACGTCAAGGAGACCCAGGAGAATCTAAATTCTATATAGCACTTGATGATGACCTAATGAAAATCTTCGGAGGAAACGCGATTACAAAAGTATACAATACATTAGGTGCAGATGAAAATATGCCAATAGAAGCAAGAATGATTTCAAAAGCAGTTGAGAATGCTCAAAAGAAAGTCGAAGGTAGAAATTTTGCAACACGTAAAAATGTATTAAAATATGATGACGTAAATAATGTACAAAGAGAAATTATATATAAACAAAGACGTGAAGTGCTAGATGGAGAAAACCTAAAAGAAAATATGACAAACATGATAAATAGTGTATCAGATGAAATCGTAGACACATATATATCAGGAGATGAACATGGTCATACACATTTAGAAATAGAATCATTAGACAATGAAATAAAAAATAATTTGTCTATTGAAATGACAGAGTTCTTAAAACAAAATGAAAAAAATCCTGAAAAAGTAAAAGAAGAATTAAAGAAATTAGCATTAGAAAAATATGCAGAAAAAGAAACTGATATTGGCGAAGAGCAAATGAGAGAACTAGAGAGAGTTATACTTTTAAAGGTTGTTGATGAAAAATGGATGAACCATATAGACAGTATGGAAGAACTTAAAGATGGTATAGGTTTACGTGCATATGGACAACAAGACCCTGTTGTAAAATACAGAATGGAAGGTATGGACATGTTTGAAGAAATGACATCAAACATAAAATATGATGTCGTTAAAATATTGATGAATATTAGAAAACAAGGAGAAGTTAGACGTCAAGAAACTGCTAGAATAACAGGTGCAGCTTTAGAAGCTATTAAAAGTGTTGATGGTGAAGGTGCAATTAACATTAATCAAAATCAGACTGTTAGAAATGAAGGACCAAAAATAGGCAGAAATGATCCTTGCCCATGTGGTTCGGGTAAAAAGTATAAGAACTGTTGTGGGAAAAATCAGTAGTTGAAACCGTTGAAAATATTGTGTTTTATCATAGAGACAAGAATAGCGACCTATTGAAACAAATATAATAACTAAAGAGCTAACACATATAAAGTGTTAGCTTATGTTTTATCTATTAGGAAAGTTAAAGCTATTGCAAATTCTAAGGCTTTCCGAGTAAAAAAATGTACAATTATCTTACAATTTTGTAAGGCAAATGTAAGATAAAAAAATGGCAAGAAAATTTTATATATCTTATAATATAGTTAGAATATAGGAAAGGAGATTTTATAATGAGTAAAGTATTAGAGGTAAAAAACATTGAAAAATACTATGGAAATAAATCAAATCTAACAAAAGCCATTGATGGTATTAGTTTTAATGTAGGAGAAGGTGAATTTGTTGGAATAATGGGAGCATCTGGATCAGGCAAAACAACTTTGTTAAATTGTATTTCAACAATAGACAGAGTAACAGCTGGAAATATTATTATAAATAACCAGGATATAACAAAACTAAAAGGAAACAAATTAAATAAATTCAGAAGAGAAGAATTAGGATTTATATTTCAAGATTTTAACCTTTTAGATACTTTAACAGCTTATGAAAATATTGCACTAGCACTAACAATCCAAAAAGTAAATCCTCACGAAATAGATAAAAAAGTAAAAGAGGTAGCAGAAAAATTAGATATTTCAAATATATTAAATAAATATCCATATCAAATATCAGGAGGACAAAAACAAAGAGTAGCATCAGCAAGAGCTATTATTACAAATCCTAAGATGGTCTTAGCAGATGAGCCAACAGGTGCATTAGACAGTAAATCTGCAAGACAATTACTAGAAACATTTGAACACTTAAATAAAAACTTAAGTGCAACAATTTTAATGGTTACTCACGATGCTTTCACAGCTAGTTATGCAGAAAGAATTATATTTATAAAAGATGGTAAAATATTCAATGAATTAATAAAAGGTAAAGATACAAGAAAACAATTCTTTGAAAAAATAATTGAGGTGCAAACACTTCTTGGAGGTGATTTAAACGATGTTATTTAAGTTATCAATAAGAAACATGAAAAAGAGTTTCAAAGATTATGCGATATATTTTCTAACTTTAGTATTAGGTGTAGCTATCTTTTATATGTTTAACTCTTTAGACAGTCAACAAGCAATGTTAGAAGTGTCAGAATCAACAAGATCAATGATACAACTTATGATTCAAGTGCTTGGAATGATTTCAGTTTTTATTGCAATTGTACTAGGATTTTTAATTGTATATGCAAATAATTTCTTAGTAAATAGAAGAAAAAGAGAATTTGGTATATATATGACACTAGGAATGGGAAGAAGGCAAATATCTAGTATCATATTATTAGAAACTATATTAATAGGTATTTTATCTTTAGTTGTTGGTTTATTTATAGGAATATTTGGTTCACAATTTATGTCTATATTAGTTGCAAAATTATTTGAAGCAGATATGATTGAATTTACATTTGTTTTCTCAAAAGATGCTTGTATAAAAACCTGTATATATTTTGCAGTAATGTATTTAGCAGTTATTATATTTAACACTTTAACAATATCAAGATATAAATTAATTAATTTACTAACAGCTGTAAGAAAAAATGAAAAAGTAAAAATGAAAAACCCTATTATATCAATACTTGTATTTATAGGTTCAGCAGTATTATTAGGATATGCTTATTACTTAGTAACAGGTGGTGTGTATGAATTACAAACAGGTGATGAACTATTAAAACCAATTTTAATGGGAATAGTAGGAACAGTAGGTATATTTTGGTCACTATCTGGATTTATATTGAGAATTATACAAACAAGGAAAAATATTTACCTAAAAGGAACAAATATGTTTGTATTAAGACAACTTAATAATAAAATTAATACAAATATAGCAAGTATGAGTATAATTTGTTTGATGTTATTTATGACAATAAGTGTACTTTCAGGAAGTTTATCAATAAAATCAGCATTAGATTCTCAACTAGTTAAATTTACACCAGTAGATGTAAATCTATATAAATCAGCATATTTACCAGAAAGCTATGTAAATTCATATACAAAGCAAACTGCATATTATACAGAAGAGCAAAGAGAAGATTCAAGACAACCAGTAAGTTATACTTTAGAAACAAATGGATATGATATGAACCGTTTGAAAGATATTGTAGAAATACCTATTTATGCGTTACCAAAATGGACTTTGGCAGATAGTTTAGGAAATTACTATGAATCTACAAAAAGCCAGTATTCAATGCTTGCATATGACATGTCAGAAGCTATTATTAAAGTTTCTGATTATAATAAAATTGCAGAGCTGTATGGAGAAGAAGAATATACAGTAAATGATGATGAATACATTGTGCTTTGCAATTATGAGCAAATGGTGGATATAAGAAATCAAACACTAGCTACAAATTCAAATATAGAAATAAACGGAAAAACATATCATTCAAAATACAATGAGTGTAAAGATGGTTTTGTATTTATGGCAACAACTGAAATAAATGCAGGAATTATATTAGTATCAGACAATTTTGAAGTAGAGGATGAGTATACAGAACAATACCTTTTAGTAGCAAATTATAATGCGGAAACAGAAGAAGGAAAACAAGAAATAGAAGAAACATTAATAGGTAGCGGAGATAAAGAGTTTTTTGAAAATATTAGAGAAAAAGGAATAGACCTTGACGGTTCTTCAAGAATTAGTATAATGGAATCTAGCAAAGGATTGGCAACTATTATAATATTTATTGCAATTTACTTAGGCATTATATTCTTAATTGCAAGCTCTGCAATTCTAGCATTAAAACAACTTACAGAAAGTTCTGACAACAAACAAAGATACACAGTACTAAGAAAAATAGGTTGTGACGAGAAAATGATAAATCAAGCATTGTTTAGACAGATATTTATATTTTTTATGATGCCTTTAATACTTGCGATGATACATTCAATATTTGGAATTAAATTTATATTATCAATGTTAGAAGTATTAGCATCACCAGATGAACTATTACCGTCAGTTATAGTTACAGCAGTAATTATAGGGGCAATTTATGGAGTATATTTCCTAGCAACATATTTTGGAAGTAAGAATATAATTAAAGAGGAGGAATAAAAAATGGAAGATTTTAAAGAAAGACTACCAATTATTATTGCAGTAATAATTGTAATTGTTTTGGCAGTCGGAGCATATTACTTTTTAGTAATACATAAAGAACAATATTATACTCAAATAGATAATACTAAAATAGAAGAAATTTCTAGTACAGATGATATGAAATATCAATACACATTAACTGCTTATAATAAAAACGGAAAAGAAAAAGAAGTACAATTTAAAACTAGCAGAGAATTAAGAGAAGGAGCTTATTTAGAATTAGATGTAATGCAAATGAGAGGAGTAATTAACTGGAGAGAAGTTCAAGCAAGTGACTTACCAAATGATGTGAAAACAGCAATGAATATAGAATAACTGATAAATAAATGTAAAAACAAATGGGGTGGTAAAATGAAAAAGTTATTAAAAGTATTAATTTAGAAGATAAAAGATTTTATAAACATAACGGAATCGATGTATTAGCAATAGAAAGGGCAGACATAAATGATAGAAAATGAATATTTAACAGAAGTGGAAGCAAATGAAATATTAAAATAAAGAAAAGAAATAACATCAACAGATTTAAATTAAGTGTGACATATGTTTGACAAACCTACAATATTACAATAAGTAAGGCTGATAATTAGTTGATAATATAAGTCTTTTATTATATAATGGTAACATCAATAGTAATTTGTCTTGCAGGTTGTAGTTTAATTTTAAATAAAATCGGTAAATAAGTTTATAAAATTTAGAGTGAGTATATTATTTTTGATATGCTCATTTTTAATTAAGATAAATTAAATAAGAAGAACATTGTCAAGTTTTTTGCTGGTTAGAAAATGAAGATCATATTGTAAAAAGTCCGCTTAGAAGAATGCACAAAGTAAAAACAGAAACTTTAATGGATGAAAATTTAGAAAAATTAAGAGACACTTTTTCAAATGTAAGAGATTTAGCAATATTAGAACTATTAATATATACTGATATGAAAATTGGAGAACTAACTAGACTAAATATTTCGGATATGGATTATATAAATAAAGTACATATGCATGCTTTAGGAGAACAATGTCTATAATGGCAATAGATAAAAGGTATGTCAATAGAATAAGTACAAAAATTATTAGTACATATTAAATAGATACTACAACGGAATATTCTATGGTAAATCAAAATAATGCAAAGAATGAAAATATATCATGTAAAATAGTTAAAAATATAAATAATATATGAAAATGTTCTCTTTTGATTCTTTATGTGATATACTCATATAAAAATATGCAGAAGGAATACAAATAGAATAGAATCAAATAATACTAAAAATTAAAATTTCTTGGTTAAAGATAATAGAATGTTTATATTGATGTAATTCAATTTTGTATAGCATATGATAGAAAAAGATAAATTATTAGAAAGGTAGGAAAAATTATGAGCATAATAGATTCTTACGATGAAAGTGAAGAAATTGTTAAAGCAGAAGTGTATACAACTGGGCAGAAGAGACTGCCTTCAATTGCAATTACTTGCTTTAAGACAGAATTGATACAAGTTGTAAAAAATAGCAATAATTTTGAAGAATATAGTGAGCTGTATGTTTGTGGGGAAGCAATCAAAATTTATAAAACTCAGATAGAAGGAAAGGATGTCATAATATATAGAACATTAGTTGGAGGACCGGCTACTACATCTATGATGGAAGAATTACATGCAAGGGGAGTTGAAACTTTTATTATCTTTGGTTCTTGTGGAGAACTAACTTCGAATTTAAAAAAAGGAGCTTTTGTTATCCCAATTGAAGCATATCGTGATGAGGGGACAAGTTATCATTATATACCAATTTCAGATTTTGTTGAAATTGATACAGCTACAGAATTATCTAAGATTTTTGAAGAGAATGGAATTCCTTATGAATTGACTAAGACATGGACAACTGATGCATTATATAAAGAAACAAAAGAGAAGTTAAAAGATAGGGTAAGTCGAGGATGCAAAGTAGTAGAAATGGAATGTGCATCTATTATGGCAGTAGCAAAATCGAGAGGATTTAAAGCATATCAATTTTTATATACTGATGATACTTTAGAAGGTGATACATGGGATATGAAAACATTAGCAGAAGATAGAACTGTTATATTAAAAGAATGTTTAAATATTGCTTTAGAGGTTGTAAAGAAGATATAAATTATATTATTATGTAAGGTTGAAATATACAAAAAAAGATTGACATAAAGAATTGCTTGTGATATAATTTTTTCGATTTTTAATATAGTAGTATAATTATGCTTAGGCAAGATTTTGCACAGGCAAACCTAAAGATTATAATTAGGTTCAAAATTATAGTATTGTATTAATGTGTACTTTGAAAACTAAATATTGTATGTCGTAAAGTAACAGTAGTTCAAACAAAAACAGGAGGGAAAATCATGAAACAAAAAAAAGTTTTGTTGTTGGATGCAATCTCTTTTCAGGCAGACCCAAATGATGAAATTTGGGCTTATGAAAATGTGGCACAAATAAAGTATGCAGAAGCGCAAAATCGGGTAATTCTTGATTACTTGGGAGCAGACATTGTTGCAAAGCCTCACGGTCAAGTTGAATACATTTCTAATTATGGATTGTTGATGCTTGGCTACCTTTTGAAGAAAAATAATATCTTTGTTAGTTATACGAACGGAGACTATTTTACTTCTGAAGAAGAGTACATTGCTGACATCAATAAACATTATACAGACTATGATGTTTACTGCTTTACATCTACTACGCCTCAGTTCAATCATGTAAAAAGATTAGCACAGGCGGTTAAGAAGATGAACCCAAATGCTAAGAATATTTTTGGGGGGCCACATACGAGATATTTTTTAACTCATAACAGGGACAAGGTTTTTGATTATGTTGTTACAGGTTATGATATTGATAAGACATTAGAACTTATTAAAACTATTTTGGCCGGTGGAAAAACTAATTTCTGGAGAATCGATACAGATATGTATTTTGATTGTCCGAAAGAATTTAGCCTTATTCCTGAAGAAAGAAGAATGGACACTTTGTGGTACAATTTTTTTGGCATTGGTTGTCCTAACAGATGTAAATACTGTGTGGAGCACAAGGTGGGCAAAAAGATTTGTTTCACAGATGTTCATTCTAGAATGGATGAAGTGGAGTATATTATCAAAAAATACGGTGTGAAGATGTTTCATTTCTCTGACAGCGATTTCTTTATCAATGAAGATGTCTATACAGAGGTTATTAATGAGATCGAACGACGGGGAATTAAGTGTACTTTCACTATAAATACTTCACCAAATTTCTTAATCAAAGTAGCTCATAAACATATTCTTAAAAAGTTTGTAGATAACGGACTTATTGAGATTTTAATTGGTGCAGAACATTTTTCTGAAAATGTAAGACTTAAAGTTTCTAAATATTATCAATTAGAAGCTTTTAAGGAGGCTTTAGATGTTGTAAAACATGAAGTCGGTGTTCCAATTATTTCTTTGTACTCTATGGTAGGATTGCCGTTTGAGCATGAAGAGGACATTGCTTTTAATGTGGCAACATTTAAAGAAATGCGTAAGAGTGATCTTTTTGATTTCACATTTCCGAAGTTTTTTGTTCCGTATCCTGATTCTGATATCTACATGAATCCAGATAAGTATGGTGTTGTAATCACATCTGATAATTTTGATGATTATCACAGATGGAGAACTCCAAGACCTGTAAAGGTTATTGGTATGGATGACAATATCTATGTTCAGGAAATTTTGGATATCATCAGAACGAACAAAGAATTTGATGAAAACGAAGTAAGAAATGAAAGAGCTCACAATAAATTCTTTATTTAAACTTAAGGAAGGAGAACATCATTATGGATGTAAAGAATGTATTTGGTGACTACAATGGGTCTGTAACAGAAGAAGTATTGGAAAAAATTCAGTCGATTGAGAACTTAAAATTAAAGGCAGATCAGAGCAAGACAGAGAGTTCTATCTATTCTTTCAATTATTTTGATTATCTTAAAGATAAAACTTTGAATGAAGAGGGAATGGATTTTGAGGAAATTGCAAAGGAATTGGTTCCGCTGTTTGAAGGACTTCCTAATTGGAATAATCCGGAAACACTTTTGAACGTTATTCCTCCGGCTAATATTCCTGCACTAGCAACTACGTTGTATACAAAAATGTTTAATCCGAATTTTTCGCAAGATAAGTATACTGGTTTATTGCTTGCAAGTGAGCTTGAAGTCGTAAAGTATTTGTCTGACCTTATCGGCTGGGACTGGACTAAGTCTATGGGCACCTTTACTTTTGGTGGTAAGGGAACTTCTCTTTATGCTTTTAAGTATGCACTTAATCGTGCATATCCGATAGGTAAGAGAAAAGGCTATAATGGAAAAGAATTTTTCCTTGTAAGTTCTGTGAAGGGCCACCCCTGTCATGCTGAAATTTCCGACTGGCTCGGCATCGGATATGACAATTGCATCAGAGTGAAGGGTTCCAAAGATGGACGTATCATTGTTTCCGAAGTTGAAAAAGTTGTAAGAGAAAATATTGAAAAAGGCAAGACTTTCTTGGGATTCAATCTCTGTGGAGGTTCCACGGTAGAGTTCGATATGGATCCTGTTAAGGAAATTTATGAATTGAGAGAGCAGCTGGTTGCAGATTATAGGTTAGATTATAAGCCGATTATCCATGTGGATTCTGTGGTTGGTTGGATCTGGTTGTTTTATAACGGCTATGATTTTGAAACGAATCCGCTTGGAATCAATAAGCCTATTCTCGACAAGATTCAGCTTATGCATTCTTTCATTTCAGAGATTAAGTATGCGGATTCCTGTGGCATGGATTTCCATAAAACGGGATATGCACCGTATATTTCTTCCCTTATTATGTTCCATAATAAGGAGGATTATTATTTCCTTGGAGATAAGGAACAGGTTGTAGATGTTGAAAAACTTCAGTACGGAGGTTTTGCACCATTCGAGCAGACTTTGGAACTTACTAGATGTAGTGATGGACCAATTGCTGCATGGACAACATTGAAGACGATTGGTATTAACGGGTATAGAGAGATTATTGCAAACTCTCTGGAATCTACTCAGTATTTTAGAGATAAGATTAATGCACTTCCCTTTGCGGAAGTTGTTAATGCCAATTCCAATGGTGTGGCAACTCTGTTTATTATAAAACCGGAAGGATTTGAGGATAAGGCTTTGGCTGAAATTCTTACCATGCCGAAAGAAGAAACAGATAAGATAAAGAACTACAATTTGAATTTTACTCGCTATGTTGACGAGATTAACGAAAAAGGTGAAACCAATCTAGCGTTTACAGCATCTGATGTATTCACAGTCGCGGGCACTAATGTGTGTTTGGGTTCTATTAAGGCATACCCAATGTCTCCGCATTATACTAAGGAGAATATCGATGCCATTGTTGCTCTGATTGCAACATTAAAAGAACGCTACGATCGCGACGAAAATTGGACCTTTAAAACTTTGCATTACATTCCTGCAGATATGGTTTATAGAAGGTAAATTTCTCAAGGAGGTTCTTGATGTTTTCAAAAGTTAATACTTTAATGATTGGTTGGGGCCCCCATGCTACTAGAACTTATTCTAAATTCTTTTTTAAATACAAGTTTGAACCTAAAATTGTTGTGGACCTTGATTCGCAGAAAGAGAGAGTTCAGGCGGAACTTAAAGGATTTGGTTTTAAAACAGTTGTAGTTACGATACCTGATTCTGGAAAGGATTTAGAAGTTTTAAGTTCTAATACTCGCAAGATGTTTGACGAATTGTGTAGTAAGTATGAGATTACTCATGTAATTGTGGCATCTGAACCTAAAGCACATTATGCGTATATGGATTACTTTGTTGAAAAAGAAGTTCATATGCTTGTTGAAAAGCCTATTGTGGCTCCTTCAAGGTTTTATACTTTGGAGGATGCCACTAAAGTAAAAGATGAGTATTATAGTATCTTGAATAGACAGAATCCTAAGTATCAGTGCAAGGTTATGTGTCAACGGAAAATGAATAAAGGCTATATGTTGGTACTTGAATTGGCTAGAGAAATTGTGAGAGCATATAATATTCCTATCACGAAAGTGTATGTAAGTCACTGTGATGGAAATTGGATTATGCCACATGATTTATTCTATGAGAATCATCCATACAAATATGGATATGGTAAACTCTTTCATAGTGGATATCATTTCATAGACCTGTTTTCGGATATCGTGAAGATAAACAAGGAATTATCTAAAGACAAAAAGCCAATAAAAGCAAAAATTAGTAGTGAATTTCAGCTTGAGTCTGATGATATTCAGATTATTAGGCCTGACGAAGTGGTAAATTTTTTTCAAAAACTAGGACAGCCTATTCCGAAATTTTACGACAAGGAAGCATCGTCTACAGATTATAATTTATTTGGAGAAAAGGCGATTGTGTCACAGTTTAGTTTTTATAATGAAAAAGAGAAGACCATAACAACTGGAAATTTATATATTTCTCAGATTGGTTTTTCTAGGAGAGCTTGGATTATACCACATGACGACCATTATAAAAACAATGGAAGAGTTCGCCACGAAACAGTAGACATTGAAATAGGACCTTTAATGGACATACAGGTTCATAGTTACCAGTCAAAAGAGATAAAAGATAGAACAGTTGACGAGTCTAGAGTAGGAGGACTAGACAACTTCGATATTTGCATTTTTAGAAACTCTGAATTGATTGGTGGTGTACCGTTTGAAAAAATTACTTCTGAAACTCTTATGAGACATAATGGAGATGAAGTGATTAGAGGTCTTAACGAAGATTCAAGAGAAGATTTTATTTACAATTTTTTTAGTAGTAGTCCTAGCACAAAAGGCGAACTGGAAGGCCATCGTTTAGCTATTGAAATTTTGTACAATATTTGTGTACAAGAAATTCTCTATAAAAATGGTGAGTCTGAAACTTTGACTTTTAGTGTAGATAAACTTATTTGAGTGAGGTATAAAAGTATGAATACGATGAAAATGAAAAAAATTGAAAAATTTGCTAAGGAAAAATGGGAAGATGAAAAGCTTTCTGCATTTGATCGTTCACGGATGGATGAAAAATTCTATGTTATGGATATGTTTTCTTATCCGTCTGGAGCAAAACTTCACTTGGGTCACTGGTTCAACTTTGGCTTAGTTGATAGTTATGCTCGCTTTAAGAAGATGCAGGGCTACAACGTTTTTCAGCCAATGGGTTTTGATGCTTTCGGCCTTCCAGCAGAAAATTATGCAATTAAGACTGGAACACATCCCAAAGACAGTACCATGAAAAATATCGAAATTATGCGTGGACAGCTTAAAGAAATGGGCGGGATGTTTGATTGGTCGAATGAAGTAGTCACTTGTGATCCCGAATATTATAGATGGACACAATGGGTGTTTACTGTATTATATAAGAGGGGGTTAGCCTATAAAAAGGCAGCACCTGCCAATTGGTGTCCTTCTTGCAAAACTGTTCTTGCAAGAGAACAGGTAAAACAGGGAAAATGTGAAAGATGTGGATCTGAGGTTCATATCAAGAAGATGAATCAGTGGTTTTTGAAGATTACGGATTATGCAGAAGAACTCCTTACAGGTCTTGATGACCTTGATTGGCCGGAAAAAACGAAAGCAATGCAGAGAAACTGGATTGGAAAGTCTGAAGGCGCATCTGTTGTCTTTACAAATGATCGGGTGGGGAATTTGGAAATTTTCACTACTCGCCCGGATACTATTTTTGGTGTAACTTATATTGTTATGGCTCCTGAACATGATTTTGTAACCCGGTTGGTTACAAAAGAATATGCAGAGGAAGTTGATAACTATGTAAGAAGAACCGAAATGTTAACGGAGATTGAGCGCCAAAGTACTACGCATGAAAAGACTGGTGTGTTTACCGGTTCTTATGCAAAGAATCCAGTAACTGGAAAGATGGTTCCTATTTGGATTTCGGACTATGTACTTGAAAGCTATGGTACAGGAATTGTTATGGCAGTTCCTGCTCATGATGACCGGGACTATGAATTTGCTAGAAAATATAATCTGGAAGTTGTACCGGTTATTGATGGCTTCAATCCGGATGGCCACTGTGCATACACTGGTGATGGAAATATGATTAATTCAGATTTCCTTAACGGTAAAAGTGTAGAAGAAGCAAAAACTTTGATTGTTCGCTACTTAGCTGAACACAATGTTGGTGGTAAGAAGGTAACTTATCGTTTGAGAGATTGGCTTATTTCTCGTCAGAGATATTGGGGAGCACCAATTCCAATTGTTTATTGTGATGATTGTGGAGAAGTGCTTGTTCCAGATGAACAGCTTCCTGTGCTTTTACCTTATGATGTAGATTTTAGGCCGGATGGAGAATCGCCTTTGGCACGTAACGAAAAGTTTGTAAATACTATTTGTCCTTGCTGTGGTAAGCCGGTGAAACGTGAAGTAGACACAATGGATACATTCATGTGTTCTTCATGGTATATGCTGAGATATCCTGATGCAAGAAACGATAAAGAGGCATTTGACTCTGATTTTATTAATCAGATGCTTCCAGTAGACAAATATGTAGGTGGTGCTGAACATAGTTGTATGCATCTCATTTACGCAAGATTTGTAATTAAGGTACTGAGAGATGCAGGATACTTAAAATTTGATGAACCATTTAAATCTTTGGTTCACCAGGGGACAATTTTGGGACCAGATGGTCAGAAGATGAGTAAATCTAAGGGAAACACTGTTTCTCCAGATGAGTACATCGAAAAGTATGGTTCTGATGTTTTTAGAACATACTTGATGTTTGGTTTCAATTATATTGAAGGTGGTCCATGGTCTGATACCGGAATCGAAGCAATCAAAAAGTACTACGATAGAGTTGAAAAAACTTTTGATACATATTTTTCAATTAAGAATTTTGCAAATGTATGCAATCAGCCGGAAATGGATCTTTTGCTTGCAGTAAATTCTACAATTGAAAAAGTGACTGCTGGCATGGAAACATTTCAGTTTAATACATCTGTTGCGAGAATGATGGAATTGTTTAGTAGTATTAGAAATTATATTGATACCGGTAGAAATTCAAGAATTTTAATTGGTGTTATGGAGACTACCACAAAGCTTATGGCTCCGGAAGCTCCGCATCTGGCAGAGTATTATTGGAAAAAACTTGGACATACAAAAAGCATTTTCAAAACAGAATGGCCTAAGGTCGATAAGAAAGTTATAGAACACGCAAATATTCAGATTCCTGTTCAGATCAATTCCAAAAACATTACTATTCTTACCGTAAGTAAAGGAATGGATGAAGAAGAATTAACGGAAATGGCCATGTTACATGTTAATGCAAAACTTAATGGAAAGAAAATCAAGAAAGTGATTTTCGTCCCTGACAGAATTATAAACTTTGTTGTGAAGTAATATAATAATTACTTTGTAATTTAATCAAAAAAGCTTAGAAATCCATTTTTTGGAGGTCTAAGCTTTTTTGGTAATGAAAACCTCTGTTTAACACAATGTCAACAACTTAAGAAAAAAGAAGAAATTTGGGTATAAAAAGAGTTCACATTAGAAGATTTAAAAGAAATTTACGGAGAAAGATGAGAAATAGAAAATTCATATAATAGTATAAAAAACAAACTAAAAATAGAATCATTTAGTGGAAACTTACCACAATTTATATATCAAGATATATATTTTCAAATAGTAGGGTACAATCAAATTCAAGATATATTATATACTGAAAGAAAAGTTAAGAAATCTTCAAAAGTTAATGAATATAAAATAAATGAAGGAAAAGCAATAGTAATATTTAAAGAAAAATATATAAAAATAGTGCTAATAAATAATCCAAAAGAAGCAATGAAAGAATTAGATAAATTAGAAAAAGAAATAGAGATATATACATCAAGGATCCGAAAAGAAAGAAAAAGTAATATAAGAGAATGGAAACCAAGCAACAAATATAGAACAAACTACAAAACAAGTTTTTAAAAATGAATATATAGATATTGGGATTATTGCGGCTTTTTTTTCGATAATTCTAATAAAAACTAAAAAAGTAATGCATCTATAAAAATAATTATATTGCTTTTTTTCTTAAGTTGTTGACATTGTGTTTTATAAGTCATGATTTACATATTGTTTTCGCTATTTTTTATATTTAATCATCCCTACAAATTACAATTTATATTAAGCAAGTAGTTATTTGATAATTACTTGCTTTTATTATATTTTGCAATTCCAATGATAATACCTATCTTTATTGGTATTCCCATAACACTACTTGTAAGCAAAACAGTTTTATCAGTAGTTACAATAGAAGAAGTTATAAGAAATACTGAAATAATCCTAGGAATATCCGTATTAGTATATGAAATACTTTATTGCAACATATATTCAATTTAACAGGAATATAGAGGCAAAAAGATAAGAATAATAAATAAAAGTGTAAAGAAAGGTTTAAATAAAATTCATAGAAAATTAAGAAAGGCTAAAAATAATTATAAGAATCTAATATTATAATAATATTGAGGTGTAAAAAATGGAAAAAGTAGAAGAATTAAATATTGTAGAAACAGATAAACAAGGTATATTTCAAAAGATTGTTAAAATTTTTTGGATATTCATAATTGGAAGTGTTTTAGGATATGTTATTGAAATGATTGTTGGATTAGTACAAAATAGGCATTTTGTATCAAGACAAGGACTATTGTTTGGACCATTCATACAAGTATATGGAGTAGGACTTGTAGCTTATTATTTGGTTATTTCAAATATGAAAAATAAAAGTAATATGAAGATATTTTTTATAACGATGTTATTAGGTGGAATAGTAGAATATTTATTTTCTTACTTACAAGAAACTTGGTTTGGAACTATATCTTGGGATTATAGGAATTTACCATTGAATATAAATGGTAGGACAAGTTTATTACATTGTATTTATTGGGGATTTGGAGGCATATTATTTGTTAAGTATATACTTCCACATTTAGATAAATTAGATATTGTTTATAAATCTAAAATTTTTAAAATTATTACAGTTCTATGTGTGATATTTATCATATTTGATGTTACTATTTCAGGTTTAGCGGGAATAAGACATTTAGAAAGAAGAAAAAACATACAACCTAAAGGAGAGATAGATATATTCTTTGATAAATATTATCCAGACTCAAAATTAAGGGAAATATATTCTAATGCAAAAGAGGTATCTTAATCAAATTTTAATAATTTATAAATTGATACTTAATAAATAATTACTATACTAATCTTACAAAAATGTAAGCTACAAATATTGAATTTATGGTACTTTTTGCAAAAATATTGTGGTATAATATAGATATTAATTTGATTTATGGAGGGGGAATATTATGGAGGGAGTTATAAAAGCAAAAACAACAAAAGATAAAGTAATAGAATATATAACATACATTTTTATATATGCTTTTCTAGGATGGGTAGTAGAAACAATTTATGCTTTATTCATACATGGACATTTTGTTAAAAGAGGATTTTTGTATGGACCAATTTGTCCGATATATGGTTTTGGAGCAGTTATTTTATTACTTATCACTCAAAAAATGTATAAAAAGCCATTTCAAAAGTTTTTGATAGCAACAATTGCATTTACGATTTTTGAATATATTGTTTCTCTTGTACTTGAAATGTTATTTGGATTAAGATGGTGGGATTACTCAAACGACTTCCTAAATATTCAAGGTAGAGTTAGTTTATTGTATTCTATATTTTGGGGAATTGCTGGAGTTATTTTATTAGAAAAATTACATCCTTTAATACAAACCAAATTACAAAGTATAACAAAAGGAAATAAGTACAAGATTCAAAATATTATTTGTTACACTCTAATTCTTATATTGCTTATAGATGTTATCTTTTCAGTATTAAAATATTTATAATAGAATGAAATTGAGAAAACAACCTCAATTTTATTGCTTTAAGAAGAAATATTGGTCATAAATTCAAATTTTTTATATATTTTAACATAAAAAAGTAGATTATTTATATGTTTTATAGTATTATTGTAAAGAGAGAAGAATAAATGAAAAGAAAATATAAACAAATCATATATGTTGCATCAGTTGGAAATAAAAAAGTGATGAAATTTTATGAAAATCACGGATTTAAAATGACAGGATATACAATAAAAATGGAAACGGAGTATTAAAATTGAACATAAAAGGAGAAGTTTAATATGAAGCTAGTTGTAAAGAATTTGAAGAAAAGTTTTGAGAAAAAAGAAGTATTAAAAGATATCAATTTTGAATTTGAAAAAGGTAAAATTTATGGTTTACTTGGAAGAAATGGAGCAGGAAAAACTACATTCTTTAATTGCTTAAATGAAGATATAGATATAAATGAAGGGGAATTCTATATCGAAGATAATAACCAAAAAAGAAAAATGGAAGCTGAAGATGTAGGATATGTTCTATCTACACCAAATGTACCAGAATTTTTAACAGCAAGAGAATTTCTGAAATTTTTTATAGATATCAACAAAAAAAGAATCAAAGATTTAAAAACAATAGATGAATATTTTGAGTTTATGAAAATTGAGGAAGAAGATAGAGATAGATTATTAAAAGACTATTCACATGGAATGAAAAACAAAATACAAATGCTAGTTAATATTATTGCAAATCCTAATGTATTGCTTTTAGACGAACCTTTAACTTCATTTGATGTAGTAGTTGCAGAAGAAATGAAACAAATGTTAAGAGAAATAAAACAAAATCATATTATCATATTTTCAACACATATTATGGAACTTGCATTAGATTTATGTGATGAAATTGTTATCTTAAATAAAGGTGTGCTAGAAGAAGTAGATAAAAATAATTTGGATAATGAACAATTCAAAAATAAAATAATAGAAGCATTAAAGGAGGAATAGAAAAATGATAGAAACATTTATAACTTCCTTTAAATTGCAAAATACATATAGAACAAATAGCATTATCTATTCTTTAAAACAATTACCACTAATAAAAAGAATATTGCCAAATAGCTTATACAAAAATAGAGGATTAAAAATATTTGCAAGTATCATTAGCATCTTGTGGGAAATAACTAATATATTTATTGGAAAAATTATATATATTTTATTAATGATTTTTACGGAATTAACATGGTACCATACAAATCAAGCAGATACATTTATACACTTATTTGTATTTCTAACATTTGCAGGAGGAGTGCTAAATACATATATGTTAAATCCTACAAAAGATAAATATTATGCAATCATTTTAATGAATATAGACGCAAGAAAATATGGCTTATCTAACTACTATTATCAATTAATAAAATTAATTATTGGATTTTTACCATTTACTATTCTTTTTGGAATGATAGCAAGTGTACCATTATGGATTCAAATAGCATTACCATTTTTTGTACTAGCAATAAAATTAATTGTAATGAATTATCAAATATATGTTTTCAAGAAAACAAACAAAGCATCAAATGAAAATATACCAACGAAATTTGTATGGGGATTTGTAGCAATTTGCTTGGTACTTGCTTATGGCTTACCAGCAATAAATATTGTAATAACTCAAAGCATTTTCTTATATATATTTATTATTTCAATCATATTTGGAATATACAGTTTAGTTAAAATACATAATTTTAGAGATTACAGAAAAATGTATAAACAAATATTAACAGAATCAAATGTATATATGCAAGAAAAAGCAACTGGAACACAAGTAATGAAAGATACGAGTTTAAAACAGATAGAACTAGATAAAAATTATACAAGTAATAAGACAGGATTTGCATATTTTCACGATTTATTTGTAAAAAGACATAGAAAGATATTGACAGAAGCAGTAAAAAAACAGTCAGTAGTTATATTATTGATAATAACAGCAATGATTATTGGAATAAGTATAAATGATAATTTTAGAAGTAAAACAAACGAAATATTGATGGTATATTTACCATACTTTGTATTTATAATGTATTGCATAAATAGGAGTTCATCAGTTACACAAGCAATGTTTATGAACTGTGATCATAGTATGCTAACATATAGAATTTATAGAACGCCAAAAGTTATTTTAGGAATATTTAAAGAAAGATTAAAAACATTGATAAAAATAAATCTTTTACCAGCAGTATTAATGGGTGGAGGATTGGCATTGTTATTATACTTATCAGGGGGAACAGATAACCCACTTAATTATGCAATATTATTTGTATCAATTATAGCAATGAGTATTTTCTTTTCAGTTCATTATTTGGTAATGTATTATTTATTGCAACCTTATAATGTAAGCACAGAAATGAAAAGTAGTACATATAAAGTAGTTCAAGGATTAACTTATATAGTATGCTGGTATATGATACAAATTCAAATGCCTATATTTTCTTTTGGTATAGCAACTATAGTATTTTGTATAGCATATTGTTTAATTTCATTATTCTTGGCATATAAGTATGCACCTAAAAAATTTAAGTTAAGAGTTTAATTCTAAAGAGGGTAAAAAATCGCTTGTGAGAATAATAAAGGGGAGGAGAAAGTAATGATTAAAGTAGAGCATATAACCAAAAAATTTGTTAGAAACAAAAACAAAAAAGAAAAAGAAGAATTTTATGCAGACAATGACATCACCTTTGAGGCAAATGACGGAGAAATTATAGGAATATTAGGGCCAAATGGAGCAGGAAAAACAACACTATTAAGAATGATAGCAGGAATATTAGAACCAACGACAGGAAAAATAAGTTTTGATGGAATGAATTATAAAGACAATGAAATCGAAATTAAGCAAAATATAGCCTATTTATCAGGAAATACAAAGATATATGATACATTATCAACTTATGAATTACTAAAAATGTGTTGTGATATATATGGAGTAAATAAGGAAAATAGTGAAAAAAGGATAAAAGAAATCACAAAAATATTAGGAATGGAACAATTTTTATATAACAAAATTGCAAATCTATCAACAGGGCAAACTCAAAAAGTAAATTTAGCAAGATGTTTAGTACATAATCCTAAATATTATATTTTAGACGAGGCAACAACAGGATTAGATATTATATCTAGTCAAATTATTTTAAACTTTATTAAAGAAGAAAGAGATAAAGGGAAAACAATACTTTACTCAACACATTACATGGAAGAAGCAGAAAATATATGTAATAGAGTTATAATGATAAATAAAGGTAAAATTATAAAAGCTGGAACACCAAATGAAATAAAAAAAGACACAAATACTACAAATTTAAGAGATGCGTTTTTTACAATGATTGGAGGTGTTTCAGTTGAAGAATAACCTATGGAATATATTAAAGAAAGAATTAAGAGAGTTATTTAGAGATAAGAAATCATTAGCAATGATGCTTGTAATACCAATATTTATACCACTTTTAGTTATTGGAATGTCAGCTTTGTTTGAATCACAAGTTAGTAAAGATGTAAGTGAATATAACAAAATAGGATTTGCTTATGAGATGTCAGACATAGAAAAGAATATGGCAAAAGAAATGAATATTGAGATTATAAATGGAAATGAAGAAGAATTAAAACAGAAATATGATGAAGGCGAGATTGATTTATATATTACAAAACAAGACAACAAATATGTTATAAATATAGATGGTTCAGATAATAGTACATTTGCAAGTAGCTTAATGGAAACATATT
>CALXHD010000015.1 GCA_944388015.1 uncultured Clostridia bacterium
TAATTCTTTTGATTTTTCAAATAATTCCTTATAATTTATCATTAAATTAGAACCTCCATTATATATTCAAATTTTTTATGAACATTAAATATCTTTGAATATTTTTCCAATGTAGTTAAATTTTTATTTTTTTGTTTAAAGTAGTTATTTACTATTTTATTATATACTTCTAAATCAACTGCATTTGGATTCTTTAATAAATCACAAATACAACGTTCAGCATTGTATATTTTTATAGGATTAGTATAAGGGCTTTCTATTTCAATAATTCCAATATCAAATTTATCTTTTGAAATATAATGAATATTTAAATCTTCATTAATATTATTGTGATTTATTGTTGTAATATCTATTTTATATGGAGCTCTATCACTTAAATTCAACAAATAACAGGCTGTATTATATGAAAATACTATATTTGAAAATCTTTTTTGAAGGATATAAAATTCATCTTCTATTAAATTATTATCAATATAAATGCCATAAGCTACTTTTCTCAATACTTTTTGCTTTATAAGTTTTGGTATTAATGTTTTGGAAATACCAATATTTTCAATTTCTTTAGTAGTTATATAACCATGATTTTTTTTAAAAAAATTTTTTAATTTCTCAATTTGCATATTTACACATCTCCTTACACTCTCTCGTATATTATATCATTTTTACGAGAAAGTGTAAATAGTTTTAAAAAATTTTTTAATTTTTATATATAAAAATCATATATTAAATCATTCTATTTTGCATTTTATAACAAAACTATCCACAAAGAAAAAATAGTTTGTTTTTGTCAAGTTTCGGTTCACCAAAAAAGTCTTATACGAACATTTTGTATAAGGCTTTTTTATATTTAAAAAATCACCCTTCAAAATTAGATAATTGTAATTTCATGATTTTTTTGATAAAAATCCTATTCAATCTAAAATACAAAAAAAGAACATGACTTATTTTATCACATTCTTCTATTTAATTGTTAAGTTGATTAAATTCTTCTTCTGTACATTTTCCGAATATATCTTCTGTTATTTTTAATGCTTCAGTTACTTTTTCTGGTAATGTTATTGTACTCGTTGAAGCTTGTTTTAATTCTTTATAATTTCTTAAGTATTCTTGTCTCACTGGTTCTAATACCATACCATTATCAAAAGCACTAAATTTTTCTTCATACATTGTTTCACCATTATTTTTACACATATATATTAATTGTGAAAAAAATAATAATTTCTGTAATTTCATATTTCCTTTTCCTGTGTTTGTTGGATTATCTAAATTTCTTTGAATAAACCACTCTGCTACTTTTTTTGGTTCAACAATATTAGTCATTCTTATCACCCTCCTTTATATATATTATATTCAATTTTATTTGACATTATAATTATAGCACAAAATTATGTGAATTTCAATTATAAAATATTCTTTGTATGAGTTTTGACTATTACAGTTTTCTTGTATAATATTAATTATTTAAAAGATTTATATGTTATATTGCATATTAATTTATTTTTTCAATATATTTTATAAGGAGGATTTTTTTAAATGTTTATATACTCTTTTAAATTACCTAAAAATTGTATTATTATTTCTATAATTATAGTGATTTTAATTACTTCTATTTTTATATATTCTTTTGCAGATAATGAAGAAAATGTTTCTTCAGATAATGATTTTATTAAATGGGTTGATTTTAATGTTACTGCTTCTGCGTTACAAGATACCGCTAAACTTGATATAGATTCTCATAATACTGAAAATTCGCCTGTTTTATATAATTGGATTGAGCTTTTGGCTTATTTGGCATGTGAATATGGTGGTGATTTTAAAAATTATAAAAAATCTGATTTAGATGATTTAGCTCTTAAACTGCAAGATACTAGTATTTCTAATTTAACTTCTACTTTAAAGTTTTATGATTATTATTATGAAAGTTATTTAGCAGTTTTGGGTAATTTTATCGGTAATTATTCGATTGAGATTAAGGACAGTTCTTCTAATGAAACTTCAGTTGTTCAGAAATATGGTCTTAAGGCTTTTTTACCTATTGCTAAAAATTATAGTTTTAATCATTATGATGATTTTGGTAATTCTAGGTCTTATGGATTTAAAAGAACTCATTTGGGTAATGATTTAATGGGTGGTATTGGGACTCCTATTATAGCGGTAGAGTCTGGTGTTGTTGAACATCTTGGTTGGAATCAATATGGTGGTTGGCGTGTTGGTATTAGGAGTTTTGATGGTAAACGTTATTTTTATTATGCACATCTTAGAAAAAATCATCCATATGCTGAAAATCTTCAAGAAGGCTCTGTTGTAAAAGCTGGGGATGTGATTGGATATTTGGGAATGACTGGATATAGTATTAAGGAGAATGTTAATAATATAAATGTGCCACATTTACATTTTGGTATTCAACTTATTTTTGATGAGTCCCAAGTAGATAGTCCTAATGAAATTTGGATTAATGTTTATAATATAGTTGAGTTTTTAAAAAGTAACCGTTCTGCTGTTTATATGAGTAATGATAAAACTAAAGATTATAGTAGAGTTTATGATTTTTGGGATAATGATTCTATCGAATAATTTTTTATTTTATAGTTATGTTGTGTATTGTTATAGAAAAAATTGAGGGTGTCCTAAAATAGGATCCCTCTATTATTAGCTTGCGTTTCCTAGAGTAATTTTTATTTCTTTATTTATTTTTTTTCTTGTTATATTTAGTGTAACTTCATCATTTGGTTTTTTAGTATATATATATTCTCTTAAATCATTCATTGTATTTAATGTTTTTCCATCTATGCTTGTAATTACGTCTCCTACTTTTAATTCTGTGTTATATGCTGGTCCATTTGGTGTTATTTGTGCTACATATATTCCTTTTTCAAAATTTATGTTTGAGTCTAAATATGGTATTACTTCTTTATCATATGCATATATTCCTATTGTTGGCTGTTTGTAATCTCCTGTTTCTTTATAACTTTTTATTATACTTTTTATTACATTTATTGGTATTGCAAATCCTATTCCCTCTGCTGATGATATTTTTACAGTGTTAACTCCTATTACTTCCCCTGCTGGGTTTATAAGTGGTCCTCCACTGTTTCCTGGATTTATTGTTGCATCTGTTTGTATTAAGTCTGACATGTAGCTTTTAGTTTCTTCATCTGATATTTTTATTGTTCTATTTTTTGCACTTATTATTCCTGATGTTACTGTTCTTCTGAATTCATATCCTATTGGGTTTCCAATTGCATATACTGTTTCTCCTACTCTTATTGTGCTTGAGTCTCCTAATGTTAGATAACTTAGACCTTTTGCATCTATTTTTGTTAATGATAAATCTAGGCTTTCATCGCTCCATACTACTTTTCCATCATAATTTTTTCCATTTTCTAGTGTGATATAGCATTTACTGTATTTGCTTCCTGTTACATGTTCATTGCTTAGTATATATCCATTTTCTGTTACTATTATTCCTGTTCCTAATCCTAATTGTGATTCATCACTTGTTGATAGTATTGATTCTCCTGCACTTTTTAGTTTTGATATTCCTACTACACTTTTAGTTGTTTCTTCTATCACATCTGCAATCGTTTTACTTTCTTCTTGTACCTTTTCCACAGTTTGTTCACTTTGTGTGGATTTTATTTTTTGTGTTTCATAGTTTTGGTTATTTATCTCTATTTTGTTATATGTAGTGTATATATAGAATCCTAAAATCCATATTAATATTGCTGTAATTGATATTATTAATGCTTTTTTTCTTGGATTTTTTCTTTTTCTTCTTTTCATGGTAACACCTCTTTTATAGTGTTCCCATATCTTTTGGGTTTATACATAAATATATAATTCTTTCAAATAGCTAATATTTTACAAGTGAACTGCAACAGTATTGAGATTATTATGCTCTATATTTATCCATTATTGTTTGAATTTCATTAAAATTATTTTTTAAAATATCTAAAAATAATTCTGCTAGTTTTGGGTCAAATTGTGTTCCACTGCAGTTTTCAAATTCTGAAATAACTGTTTCTATAGGAAGTGAGTCACGGTATGAACGGCGTGATGTCATTGCATCAAAACTGTCTGCTACAGCTGTTATTCTAGCAAAATATGGAATATTTTCTCCTGATAGTCTTCCAGGATATCCTGTTCCATCCCATTTTTCATGATGGTGTTCAACAATTGGTAAAATGTCTTTAAATATTGTTGCATTTGATAGTATATGAACTCCAATATTTGGATGTTGTTTTATTTGTGAATATTCATCATCTGTTAGTTTTGCTTCTTTTTGTAAAATGCTATCTGGTACTCCGATTTTTCCAATATCGTGGAATAGTCCTCCTATTTTTAGTGTTTTTAAATCTTTTTCTGATAATCCCAATTTTTTTCCAATTAGAACAGAGTATTCTGATACTCTGTCAGAATGTCCTCTTGTGTATATGTCTTTTGCTTCGACTGTATATCTAAGTGTTTCTATACTTTCTAGATATGCTTGTTCTAGTTTTTCGTATGTTTCAGATAGTTGCATGTTTATTTTTTTAATTTCATTCATTTGTTTTATTGATTTTATTCCTGATTCTATAAGTAAAAGCAGTTGGTCAAATTTGTCACTTTTTTCACAATATCCTTGAATATCTAGTCTTTTTATTGTTTCTAAAGGTGGTGCTAAATCTTTGTGTCCTGTAAGTAGTAAAATATATAGGTCCTTATTAAATTTACGGATTTCTTCTACTACTTGATCTCCATGATATGGTGTCATAATAAAGTCTAAAATCATTAAATCAAAGTGTTCGTTTTTTACAAGTTCTACCGCTTCTACTGGATCTGTAACTCCTTTGAAATGGTATCCTGTCCTTTTTAAAAATATTGATAAAGAATCTACTATTCCTTGTTCATCATCTACTGCAATAATTTTGTACTCACTATTTTCTGTTTGTTCATTATTTATTATACCTTTCCTCATCCTAATTCACCTCTTTAATTATCTTGTTTTATTGTTAAAATCTTATGTATTTTTTTATATATTCAATTAAAGTTTTATTATATACTTACAATGGTAAAATAATGTGGAATGTTGTTCCTTTTCCTTCTTCACTTTCAAATGTAATATCTCCTCCAAAATGTGCTTTTATCGTTGAATATGACATATATAGCCCAAGCCCTGTTCCGTTTTTACCTTTTGTAGTAATCATTTCTGTAAATAGTTTTTCTTTAACCTTTTTTGGTAATCCACATCCATAATCTTTTATTGATATTATTAAATGATTATTATTGTCTTTTTCTAGAATTAGGTCTATTTTTTGTTCTGTTTTTCCATTATATGCTTGTATAGAGTTAGAAATCATATTGTTTATAACTTGTACTAAACTATTTATATCTCCATGTAATACTGTGTTTTCAGGTACTTTCATAGATATGTTTAAATAAATAATTGCACTTTTTAGTTCATGTTTCATTAATATATTTACTCTTTTTACTAATTCTTCAACATCAAAATTTATATTATCTGATTCAGACATAACTACTGCTTGTCCTTTAACTGCTGTGATTACATCTGACATATATTTGGTATATTCTTTAATTTTTTCTGTCCATTCTGTCATGTCTTTTGCTATATCATGATGGTCTTTACTAGTTACTTCTGGATCATCTATAGATATGTCATATTCTTTTATTAAATCATTTATTGCTTCTGTAGCTCCTGATATAGACATAATTGGTGTTTTTAAATTGTGTGCTATTCCTCCTATTAGTTGACCAAGTGATGCTAAACGTTCATTTTCCATAAGCATGTCTTGGTTTTTATGTATTTGCTCTATATTTTTTGTTGTTAGTTCTTGGATTTTGTTATAGTAATATGATAAATCACTAAATTCATCATTTGAGACTAATGGTAAAATCCTATTTTTATCTGCATTTTCTGTGTCTAAGATATCTTTTAAACTATTAGATATTCTAATTAAGTTATTAGAAATATTGTGTGCCCATATGTATAATAATATTGTAAATGCTATAAGTACAATAATTATTATTTCCATAAAATATCCTAGTAAATTAAAGTCTATTACTGGATATTTAAAGCCTATATACCATGTGTCTCCGTTGATATCTTTTATATCATATGTATATAGTTGTTCATCAATTCCAAAGTCTTCATATAAGACTCCGTTGCTTTTTTCATAGAAATAATCTCTATATTTTAATACAAAGTCACTTATATATCCATCTGGATTTGATACATATATTTCTTCGTCATTTGGTGTGATTATAAAATAGTAATCTGACTTATCTTCTAATGGAATTGAGCCTAGTATTTCTTTTAGGTTTTCCATATTTACTTCAGATGGTTGTATGTCTTTTGTCTCTATATATGCACGATAGTAATTTGCTGTTGCCAAACCTTCTTGTTGTACTGCTTTTGAATATCCTATAAGTGATATTATTATTAATATTACACATATAAATGGTACCATTTGGAATAATAGATTTTTAGAGTTTATAATTCTGTATCCAGTATGTTTTTCATATTTTTGGCATATTTTATATGTTGTTAATATTATTGCATATAAAAACCTTTGTGTTCCAATAAGTAATATTATTGATATTACTGCAGCTAGCGATATTATCATTAGTGTAAATTTTACAATTGCAAAAGATGATGCTAGCATTATAAAATTAAAGAATATACCTACACCTATAAATAATGCTATTTGTACAAAAAATACTTTATATGGTATGTTTATACAGTCTTTTCTTACTTGTTTAATTTCTTCATATGTTATATTTTCTTTTCTGAAATATTTGTTTAAATATTTATATATGTTTCTCATTAGTACTCTAAAAGAAATACAGTGTATAGAAAATCCTAATATGAATGCTACAGCATATTGTTGTACATGTGTTAGTGTTTGTACTTCTCTTTGAAATGCAAAGTCTTCAGAAAATGGTGGGAAGTTTTGTACTAATGGCATTATTAAATATATTAATATAACTGCAACTATATCAAGTAGAAAAATCATTGATATAAATTTAAATTTAAATTCTTTTACTTCTTTTGTGTCTTTTAGTTTTTGTTTTACCAAAATAATCACAACCCCCCTTATCTAAGTGTTTTAATTATTTTTAGGATATTATTTATATAATCTATGTCTGTTTTATGCCAGTATTTATCACATTTTTCGATTAGTTTTAAACTTACTTCTTGTGTGTATTTATTTAGGTTTTGACTTAATAGATATTCTTTTGTATATTCGTCTGTATATTTTACTAATTCTGTTTTAAATTTTTCTAGATTTGTTTCTAATATATCACAACCTAAATCATTTAGCAAAGTTTTTAGTTCTAAAATTGTAATTTCATTATTATTTAAAATATGATATACTGAGTTTTTATAGTTTTTTTGTAATATTGAGATTATAATATTTGCACATTCATCAACAGGACTAAATTCTATTTTTGTGTTTAGAAATTCTTTTGGTATCATTTTACAGTCTAATATTGATTTTATTGCTAGTAAAAATACATTTTGGTTTGCATTTTGTTGAAATACTCCATCACTTAATCTTGGCATAATATTTCCCATACGGAAAATTATACTATTTAGATTTTTATGATTATTTGCATATAATATATTTTTTTCAGCTTCAAATTTACTTATTAAATATGGGTTATTATTAAATTCTTGATTAATGTATAGATTATTCTCACTATATATTGTATTTTTTGTGTTTTTATTTTTAAATCCTGCTATTGATAATGTAGATATATGTGCAAGTGAAATATTAGTGCCACAGAAGTTTATTAAGTAATTTACACTTTCTACATTGTCTTTTTTTATTTTTTCGGGTTTTACAAAATGTCTTACATTTGCTGCCGAATTTATTACTGTTGTAATGTTATTTTTTAATTTTTTATATGTGTGTTCGTCAATTCCTAAATATTTTTTTGTAATATCTCCATTTAGTACAATTACTTTTTGTTTTACTAATTTTATTATGTTGTTATCTGAGTTAAAATAATATTTTATCATATTGTCTAGTCTCTGCTCAGATGTTAGGTTTATTTTGTTTCTAATTATGCAATATATTTTTTTTACATTTTTATTTATTAGTAATTCTCTCAATAAATGTATTCCTAGAAATCCTGTTACTCCTGTAAGTAATATTTTTTCTAAATTAAATGGTTTAACATTATTTAATATTTTTGCTTCATTTATTTTTTCTAAATTTGGTATTATTTTAGTATATACATTTTTATCTATAAATTCAGCTAAATCTTTTATACATGGGTTATTATATATGTCTTGTATTGAAATTTTGTATTTTTTTAATTCTGTGTATACATTGTTTAAATCTAATGAGTCTATTCCTAAGTCATCTATAAAGTCATCTGTTATAGATATTGTACGTAAGTCTACAAATTTTTTTATTATTTTATATATTTCTTTTTCTGTTTTTGTTTCTGGTAATTTTATACTATGTTTTGTATCTTCTAAATAATTTTTTGCTATTTCTATTAGTTTTTTTCTGTCTATTTTTCCTGAAGAGTTTCTTGGTAGTTCTTCTAGTTCAATAATTTTTTTTGGTCTCATGTAAAATGAAATATTATCATTTATGTGATTTTTTATATTATATAGGGCAATATTTTTTTCTTTTTTTGTTATAAATAAAATTATTATTTTTGTATTTTTAAATGGAATTGCAACTGGATATATTTCAAATGTATTTCCTAATATATTTTGTATCTTTTTTTCTACTTCATTTAATGCTACTAAGTATCCTCCATTTACTTTAACTACGTCATCATCTCTACCTATAAATTCTATTTCTCCTGTGTCCGTAAGTTTTGCCATGTCTCCTGTTCTATATGCTCTAACCATTTCTTTTATAATTGGGTTATATATATTAATAAATTTTTTTTCTGTTTGTTTTGGTAAATTTAGATATCCTTTTGCAATATTTTGTATGGATTTATTATCTTCATATATTATTAGCTCTCCTGGAATGTTTGGTGGTAGAAATTCTAGGTCAGAGTTTATAATTGCAAGTCTTGAACCATATATTGGCCTTCCTATTGTTAGATGATTTTTCTTAATATCTTCTTTTTTTACTTTTTTACATGTTGTAAACATTGTTGCTTCTGTTGGTCCATATAGGTTTAGTATTTTTAGTTTTGGATATTTTTTTAATAATGATTCTATTAAATGTGGTTTTAGTACTTCTCCTCCTGATCCTAAAATACGTAAACTTGATAAGTCATATTTTGAATTTTCATCATATGAAGCTATATGTTCTAACCATTTTGGTATAAGAAATGATCTTGTTACTTTATATTTTTCTATTAAACTTAATACTTTTTTTGGATTTAATTCATCTTGTTTTTCTACAAGTAATAGTGTTGCTCCAAAAAGTAGTGCTGTGTATATATCTATTCCTGATGCATCAAATGAATATTTTAATAGTGACATGCATATATCATTTGATTTTGCTTTTGTTATTTTATCTTGTGATATTGATTCTATTAATCCACAGATATTTTTGTGCATTACCATTGTTCCTTTTGGGTTTCCTGTTGATCCTGAGGTATATATTATATATGCTATATCATTTGGCATAATATTTGTGTCGCAGTTTTCTTGTTTGGATAAATCTATTTCCTCAATGCAAATAATGTTTCCTTTTATTTTATCTTTATGTTTCTTATTTGTTAGAATGCAAAATGGTTTGCAATCATTTAATATATATTCTATTCTTTTTTCTTCTTCATCAGGTAATATTGGTACATAACATCCTCCTGATTTTAATACTGCTAGTATTGAAATTATCATTTCTATACTTTTGTCAAAAAATAATGCAACTGCCATTCCTTTTTTTAGTCCATTTTTTTGTAGATAGTTTGCTAATGTGCATGTTTTATTATATAATTTTTTATAACTTATTTTTTCTTCTCCACAGATTATGGCTGTTTTTTGTTGATATTTTTGTACTATTTTTTCAAATATTTCTATAACATTTGTGTCTTTTCTTATTATATCTCCACTGTTATTAAATTTTGAAATGATTTCATATGCTGATTTTGGTATTATATCTATATTTTTTATTTCTGTTTTTCCATTTAAGATTTGTGTTATTATATGAAAAATTATTTCATTCATTTGTTTTATTTGTTTTTCATTAAAGCATGATTTTAAGTAATCATAGCTTAATTGTTTTTCGTGATTTAATATTGTTAAATGTATTGTTAATGGATTATTTTGCTTTTTTGAAAAATACCATGTGTATTCTCCTTTATCTCCATTTGATAAACTGTTTTGTGATTCATTAATTTGGTAAGAAAATCCTACTTCAAATAATGAGTCTGTATTATGTGTATTTTTGTGATATAGATTTTCAATTTTATGATATGGAAAGCTAGAATGTCTAAATAAAGACAAATTAGAAGAATTTATATTTTTGCATAATGACAAAAAATCTGTACAACTTGTAACAGATATGTTTAATGGCAGATTGCATACGTATAGACCTGTACATTCAAAATCATTGTATTTTTTTAGTCTGTTTAAAAAAGGTGTACCAAAAACCATTGGATTTACATTGTATATTTTTTTAAAGTATATAGCATAAATAGCCAAAAAGAAACAATATTCAGAAATTGAGTTATTGCTACAAAAACAATCTATTTTTTCTGATATAGATTTAGGTATTAAGTATTCTATTCTGTTTGCATCTTTTTTAAATATATCACTATTGTTAAAAAGGTGTGGTATATCTAGGTTTTTTGTATATTCATCCCAAAATTTCATGTCTAAATTATATTTAGATGATTCTAAATATTTTTCTTCTCTTTTTATTAGATTAATGTAACTAGGTTTATTATAATTTGCTAGCTCTTCTCCTTTTATTAATTTTGAATATATTTCTTTTATTTGTTCTCCGACTTGTGTCATTCCCCAGCCATCACTAATAATGTGATGTGCTTTATATATAACATATGTGAAATTTGACGTAAATACTAAGCCAAAAGCATATAATTTTTTTAATCCTAACTCTAACTTTTGGTATAAGTTTATTATTTTAGATATGTCATCATTTTCTATAAAGTATTTCTCAATATAAAAAATGTTTGGTTTTGAAAAATATTGCTTATATGACTCATTTATTTTTTCTATGTTTATATGGAATGAGTCGTTTTTTTCGATAATAATTTTTATTGTTTTTTCTAATATTTCTGTATTTAATTTTCCTGATAATTTTAATATTGATAAAATATGATTTATTGAATTATTTCCACTATTTACTTGTTCCATTTCTAATATATTTTTTTGTGGGTTTGTTAATTTGTAAACATCCTTTTTCATAATTTCACCTTTTATATTTATTTTTTATTGAATTATATAACAAAATTTGATTAATTCCAACAAATTTTACGAAATTTGATGAAATGTTATAAAATTGTAATATTAGTGACATAATTCTTTTAGCATTTTAGTTTAACTAGATTAAATTTGTATAATTTGAAGTTTTATTTTTTTACTTTATTGTATTTATAATTTATCTATAAATTTTTTCTTTACTTCATATGATGAGTGTACATATATTCCTAGTGTTACACTTACACTTGAATGACCTAATATTTCACTTAGTGATTTAACATCCATTCCTATCCTTACACATCTAGTTGCAAATGTGTGTCTTAAACAATGGTATTTTCTGTGCATTATTTTACTTTCTCTTATTGCTTTACTATATGAATATCTGTATGCTGTTGGTTCTAAATATTTTTCTTCTTTTCCTGTTAGGATAAATGCGTTTTTTGAATAATTTGTGCTTACATCTTTTAGTTTTTCTAATAATATTTTTGCCATTGGTATTTTTCTGACTGAATTTTTTGTTTTTGGTGTTGTATATATTATTTTTGATTCTCTTCTTCCTACATATACTCTTTGGAGTGTGTGTGTTACTTGTATTAATTTATTTTCAAAGTCTAAATCTGACCATTTTAATGCACATATTTCTCCTATTCGTAGTCCTGAATATAGACTTATTAAGATTCCATTCATTTTTATATCTTTTGATGCTATTATGTATTTTTCTAGTCTTTTTCTTTCTTTTTCTTCAAATATTTCTATTTCTTTTGTATTAACTTTTGGCAATGATATTAAGTCTAATTTGTAATCAATATCATATTTTCTTTCTGTGTATTTTAATATTGATTTTAGTATTGTTATTATGTCTCTCGCTGTTTTATTAGATAAATTATATTGTAGATATTCTACATATTTATTGAAATTATAGTTTGTAAAATATTTTAAATCTCTATTTTTAAAGTGTCTATTTAGATGTTTATTTATATTAAAATTATAATTCAGGTATGTTGATTCCTTTACTCTTGGTTTCTTATAAGATAACCATTCACTACATATTTTACTAAATTTTAATTCTTCGTTTTTTGCTACATTCATTTTTACCATTCCTTCCTTTCTTTGTTTTATTTAATTATACCAAATGGTAAATATAATAGCATAAATTTTATAAAATCTTATCAATAAAATTGTATTTCTAGGGGTTTAGAGTTTTTGTTTTACATAAAATTATATTGCACTATTTTTTAACATTTAGATTGATGATTTATAGTATGATTTTTTATTTTTCTTAGTAATTTAAGTTGATTTTATTATGTAATATAACTTTTTATGACAGTTGATGTTATAGGTAAAATCTTCAATTCTTTATAACACAAAAAGATTAAGTAATTAGTTATACTTAATCTTTTTAGTATTATATGAAATATTAATATTCTGAATATTAGTTATATTCCTTTCATAGATAAACCTACTTTTTGTCTTTCTTTATCTATGTTTATTACTTTTACTTTTACTATATCTCCTACGGAAACTATTTCAGATGGATTTTTTATAAATTTTTCACTCATTTCTGATATATGTACTAATCCGTCATGTTTGATTCCTATATCTATAAATGCTCCAAAATCTATAACATTTCTTACTGTTCCTGTTAATATCATTCCTTCTTTTAGGTCTTCTAATTTTAAAACATCTGAACGTAATATTGGTTTTGGCATATCTTCTCTTGGATCTCTTCCTGGTTTAGATAATTCTTCTATTATGTCTGTTAAGGTCATTTCTCCTATTTCTAGTTCTTTTGCTGTTTTTTGTATATCTATTGTTTTTAATTTTTGCTGTAATTCTTGTAGTTTTTCTTTATTTTTTATATCTTTTACATCAAAGCCTATTTTATTTAGTAATTTTTCTGTTGTTTCATAGCTTTCTGGATGTACTGCTGTTATTTCTAATGGATTGTCTCCATCTAGTATTCTTAAAAATCCTGCACATTGTTCATATGCTACTTTTCCTAATTTTGGTACTTTTAATAATTCTTTTCTGTTTTTTAATTTTCCGTTTTCGTCTCTATATTTTACTATATTTTTTGCTATAGTGTTATTTATTCCTGATACATATGAGAGTAATGATGGTGTTGCTGTGTTTACATCTACTCCAACTTTATTAACACTATCTTCTACGACTCCTGTAAGGCTTTCTGATAATTTTTTTTGATTTACATCATGTTGATATTGTCCTACACCTATAGCTTTTGGGTCTATTTTTACTAGTTCTGCTAATGGATCTTGTAGTCTTCTTGCTATTGATATCGCTCCTCTTATTGATACATTTATATTTGGGTATTCTTCTGTTGCTAATTTTGATGCTGAATATACTGATGCTCCGGCTTCACTTACTATAACATAATGTACATCTCTTTTTGATTCTTTTATTAAGTCTGCAACGAACATTTCAGATTCTCTAGATGCTGTTCCATTTCCTATTGCTATCATGTCTATTTTATCTTTTTCTATTAGTTTTAATAATTCTTTTTTTGCTCCTTCGATATCATTTTGTGGTTCTGTTGGATATACTGTTGTATAGTCTAATACTTTTCCTGTTTCATCTATTACGGCTATCTTGCATCCAGTTCTATATGCAGGGTCAAATCCCATTACTGTTTTTCCTTTTATTGGTGCTCCTAGTAATAGTTGTTTTGCATTTTGCCCAAATACTTTGATTGCTTTTTCTTCTGCCTTTTCTGTTAGGTCTGATCTAATTTCTCTGTCAATTGATGGTTCTATTAATCTTTTAAAACTGTCTAGTATTGTTTCTTTTAACATTTGGGAGAATTGTGTTTCTCCTTTTATTATGTCTTTCTCTATATATGTTAATATTTTTTCTTCTGGTTTTTGTATTTTTACTTTTAAATATTCTTCTTTTTCTCCTCTATTTATGGCTAATATTCTATGACTTGGTATGTATTTTATTTGTTCTTGTTTATCATAATACATTTCATAGTTTGATTTTTCGTCTTCTTTTGTTGCTTTTGTTTCTATCACTGCTTCTCTATAGCATAGTCTTTTTATTTCTTTTCTGTATTTACTGTTATCTGATATGTTTTCTGCTATTATATCTAATGCTCCTTGTATTGCTTCTTCTACTGTTTTTACTGCTTTATCTTTGTTTTGTTTGTCTTTTTCATCTAGTTTGTCTATATTTATATATTGTTTAGCTATTTCTTCTATTGGTGTTCTTTCCTTTTGTTCTAATATTATATTTGATAATGGTTCTAATCCTTTTGCTTTTGCTACTGTTGCTCTTGTTTTTTTCTTTTGTTTATATGGTCTATATATGTCTTCTACTTCTGCTAATGTTTTGCTTATTGCTACGGCTTGTAGGATTTCATCTGTTAGCTTTCCTTGTTCTTCTATTGATTTTATTACTTCTTCTTTTCTTTGTTCTAGGTTTCTTAAGTAGTTTAGTCTTTCTCCTAGCTCCCTAAGTGTTTCATCACTTAGTCCTCCTGTTGCTTCTTTTCTATATCTTGCTATAAATGGAATTGTGTTTCCTTCATCTATTAGTTTTACTGCCGCTTCTACCTGACTTTCTTTTATTTGTAGTTCTTGTGCTATCATATTATTTATTTTATTCATTTTTTTCTTCCTTTCATATATAATTTTAATGTAATATGTTATAGTTTAGTATTATTTTATATTAAAATTTACATTGACTTTTTATAGTTTTTAATATATCATATTTTTAATAAAATTTAAAGGGGGTTTTTAAAAATGATTTCTTCTGAAGTAAGAACTCTAGCTCGTAAAAGGCTTCAGGGTAAATGGGGCAAGGCTGTTTTTAATACATTAGTTTATTTTTCATTATGGTTTATTTTAGATATTATTCGTAGATTTTTAAATGATAGTTGGATTATTACTATAATTTTTTGGATTATTGAAATTCCTATGACTTTTGGACTTAGTTATACATTTTTTAATTTATATCATGATTATAAGGATTCAAAGTCTTTGGATTTTTGGAATTTTGGATTTAACAATTTTGGCAGGTCTTGGTCTATTGCCTTTACTGTAATTAGAAAAATGATTGTACCTATTATTATAGTTATTGTTGGACATGTTTTATCTTTTATTGCTTTTTTTCAACTTGCAACATCTTCAATTTATTCTTTTTATAGATATTATTATTTTTCTAGTGCTGCTCAAGGTTCTGCTTTTTTATTGATTATTTCTGCTATTGTTTTATTAGTGGGCTATATTTGGTTGGCTTTTAGATCTTATTATTATCAATTGTCTTTTTATGTTGCTTTTGATAATCCAAATATGTTGCCTAAAGATTGTGTTGCAACAAGTGAAGAACTTATGACTAATAATCGTGCCAAATTATTTGGATTACAATTGTCTTTTATTGGTTGGGCTCTTTTAGGTATTTTTACATTTTTCATTGGTTATTTGTGGCTTATCCCTTATATTACTTTTGCAACAATTGTATTTTATGATTATTTGGCACATGGAATTGATGGTAATGTTCAAGTTGTAAATAATAGTGATGTTATTGATAATGCTATTAATATAGATTCTATATCTAATAGTGATGATGATAATCCTATTAAATAATTTTAAAAGTGGTAGTTTTCTACCACTTTTAAAATTATTCTATTCCTAGATATTCGTTATATGTTGTTTCTTTGTCTATTACTTCTCCATTTTCTTTTATATCTATTATTCTGTTTGCTACTGTTTGCATTAGTTGATGGTCATGTGATGTAAATAATATATTGCCTTTAAAGTTTTGCATTCCATTATTTATTGCTGTTATGCTTTCCATATCTAAATGGTTTGTTGGTTCATCGAATATTAGGAAGTTTGCTCCTGATAGCATCATTTTCGATAATACACATCTTACTTTTTCTCCTCCTGATAGTACTTTTACATTTTTTAATGCTTCATCTCCTGAAAATAGCATTCTTCCTAAGAAGCTTCTTATATATGTTTCATCAGGGTCTTTTGAGTATTTTCGTAACCATTCTGTTATGTTTTCGTCTGTATCAAATAAATAGTTGTTGTCTTTT
Organism: uncultured Clostridia bacterium; assembly: GCA_944388015.1. Lineage (GTDB taxonomy): Bacteria > Bacillota > Clostridia > TANB77 > CAG-508 > CAG-269. The sequence goes on from CALXHD010000015.1 coordinate 16,422, forward strand.
GGAAAATAATTTTGTGTTATTGTTGTTCCCCATATTATTTTACCTTCATCTGGTTGGATTTCTCCAGCTATTATTTGGAATAAAATTGTTTTTGCATTTTCATTATCTGATAAAAATGCTATTTTATTATCTTGTTTTACTGTAAATGATATATTATCTAGTAATTTTACTCCATCTATAGTTTTTGATATATTTTTTACTTGTAGTATTTCTTTTCCTGGTTCTCTATCAGGTTTAAAATCAATGTATGGATATTTTCTGTTTGATGGTTTTATTTCTTCTAATTCTATTTTCTCTAATGTTTTTTTCCTTGATGTTGCTTGTTTTGATTTTGATGCATTTGCACTAAATCTTGCAATAAATTCTTGTAATTCTTTTATTTTTTCTTCTTTCTTTTTATTTTGTTCTCTTGCTTGTTTTAGTGCTAATTGGCTTGATTCATACCAAAAATCGTAGTTTCCTGGGTATAGTGTTATTTTTCCAAAATCTACATCTGCAATATATGTGCATACTTTATTTAAAAAGTATCTATCATGTGATACAACAATTACTGTATTTTCGTAGTTTATTAAAAATTCTTGTAACCAATTTATGCTTTTTAGGTCTAAGTCGTTTGTTGGTTCATCTAATAATAGAACATCGGGGTTTCCAAATAGGCTTTGAGCAAGTAGTATTTTTACTTTTTCTCTTGGTTCTATTTCTTTCATGTATTTATAGTGGTCTTCTGTTGATATTCCTAAGTCATTTAATAATATTGCTGCATCTGATTCTGCATTCCATCCATCTAATTCTGCAAATCTTTCTTCTAGTTTTGCTGCTTTCATTCCATCTTCTTCTGAAAAGTCTTCTTTACTATATATTTCTTCTTTTTCTTTCATTATATCATATAGTTCTTTATTCCCCATTATTACTGTGTCTATTACTGTATATTCTTCATATGCAAAGTGGTCTTGTTTAAGTATTGATAATCTAGCTCCTTTTTCTATGCTTACATCTCCTTTGCTAGGTTCTATTTCTCCTGATAATACTTTTAAAAATGTTGATTTTCCTGCTCCATTTGCACCTATTATTCCATAGCAGTTTCCTTTTGTGAATTTTATATTTACATCTTCAAATAATACTCTTTTTCCAAATCTTACTGTTACTCCATTTGTGGTCAACATGTATTTCACTCTCCTCAAATTTTTTTACTTTTTTAATTATAGTTCATTTTTTTTGAACTGTAACTTATTTTACTATATTTATTACGTTTTTTCAACTAATTTGTAGAATTTTTATTTTGTTTGTGTTATACTGTGAATATATATTTAATTTTTTGAGAGGATGGGCGTAAGTTATGTTAAGAATTTATAATACAGATATTGAAACTAATAATTTTGAAGAGATTAAAGATTTTAAAAAAGGTAGTTGGATTAATTTAGTAAACCCATCGGAGGCTGAAATTAAGAAGGTTTGTGAAAATATAAATATCCAAGAAGATTTTATTAGGGATGCTTTGGATTTTGAGGAAAAGGCTAGGATAGATTTTGAAGAAGATGATAATACAATTTTGTTTGTTGTTGATGTTCCTATTATAGAAAAAAACGATGATTCTGAAGCATATACTACTATGCCTTTAGGTATGATTGTTGTTAGAGATGATTTTTTTATTACTGTTTCTCTAAGGAAGAATAAGATTATTGAGAGTTTTGAAAAGCGTAAGATTAAGAATTTTCATACTTATAAAAAGACTCGTTTTATTTTTCAGATTTTATACTTAAATTCTTCTTATTATTTAACTTACTTAAAACATATTAATAAAGAGACTGAAATTGCTGAATATATTTTAAAAAATTCAATGAAAAATAAGGAGCTTTTAAAATTACTTTCTTTGGAAAAGAGTTTGGTTTATTTTACTACTTCTTTAAAGTCTAATGAGATTGTTATGGAGAGAACTTTAAAGGGTAAGTTTGTTAAGTTATATGAGGAAGATGAAGATATTTTGGAGGATGCTATTATTGAAAATAGACAGGCTATTGAAATGGCTAAAATTTATAGTGATATTTTAAATGGTACTATGGATGCTTATGCTTCTATAATTTCTAATAATTTGAATACTGTTATGAAGACTTTAACTTCTATTACTATTGTTTTGGCTGTTCCTACTATGATTTCTAGTTTTTGGGGAATGAATGTTAAACTTCCTTTTCAAGATCATAATCTTGGTTTTATAATTATGATTTCTATTTCTGTTGTTACTACATTGCTTGTTACTTGGTTACTTAAGAAAAAAGATATGCTTAATTAGTATTTGCCTTTATTATCTAAATATATTTTTTACAGCATTTTAAAATGTTTACATAAATTGACTTTTTGTTAGAACTTTGCTAAAATATATATAGTGCCTATTGGCATAAAAATAATTAAATTTGGAGGTTGTAAAATGGCAAATGGAATTACAAGAAATGAAAAAGGTAAGATTGTTCGGTGGTATAACTTTTTAGTTACTACTGATACTAGAAAAAAAGATTGTTTTATTGATCTTTTTAAGTCTTTGAACCCTTTTTCCGCTGTCTTGCATTTAGACAACAAAGATGTCCTTGATGTAAATTATTCTAGATTTTATTTTGAAAATTTAAAATCTGGTAAAATAATTTATGATGATAACTTTATTGCAAACTTTATTCATCAAGAATGCACAAAAGTTGTCGGTGATAGAGACATTTATGTTGATATAAATGCTCCTTCAACTGTCATTTTATCAGGTAATCTTGATGAATTTAGTATAGTTTCTGATATTGTTTCAGAATCATACTTTGTCGAGCGTTTTTTGAAGTGGTTACCTGCTTAAGACAACCGAGCATGCATGTGTTAAATACATGCATGCTTTTTATAATATACACAAATTTTAATTATGTTTGTGTTATTCTTCTATCTTTTTTAATATTTTACATGGATTTCCTACGGCTACTACATTTGAAGGTATATCTTTTGTAACTACGCTTCCTGCTCCTATTGTAACATTGTCGCCTATTGTTATTCCTGGAAGTACAGTTACATTTCCCCCCATCCAAACGTTATTACCTATTTTTATTGGTTTTGCATATTCTAGTCCTTTGTTTCTTATTTTTGGTTCTAGTGGGTGACCTGCTGTATAAAATCCGCAGTTTGGAGCTACAAATACATTGTCTCCAAATTCTACTTTTCCTGCATCTAGTATAATACAATTATGGTTCATATAAAAATTTTCCCCAACATTTATATTATATCCATAGTCACATATAAAATTTGATTCTATTAAGATTTTTTTCCCTGTTTTTCCTAGTATTTTTTTTATTATTTCATCTCTTTTTTTATATTCTGATGGTTTTAAATTATTATATTCATAGCACATATCTTTTGCTTTTATTCTATCACTTATTAATTCTTTATCATTATTTGCATCATATAATTCTCCTTTTAGCATTTTATCTTTTTCTGTCATATTTTTCATCTCCTTTTTTTATCGGAAAGTCATGAATATTCTTCTTGTTTTAATTATCTTTTTTAGCTTTCCATTAATTTGAGTGTGATGTGATATATATTATTGAAGTCTGTATGACTTTTCTAATATATAATTTAAATGCTAGGATACTTTAGTTCCTAGCATTTGTGTTTTGGTGATCCACCTGGGAGTCGAACCCAGGACCTTCAGATTAAGAGTCTGCTGCTCTAGCCAACTGAGCTAGTGGACCTTTTTCTGTGCGAATTTATTATAATACTTTTTTCGGCTGTTTGTCAATAGTTTTTTAATTAATTGGTATTTTTTATAGTGCTCTTTTCATATAATTTTTTAGAGGTGATATTGTGAAAGATATTTTATTTAAAGGTTCTGGTACTGCTGTTTGTACTCCTTTTGATTGTGATGGTGTTAATATTAATGTTTTTAAGTCATTTTTAAAATTTCAATTGGCTAATAATACAGATGCACTTATTGTTTGTGGTACTACAGGTGAATCTGCTACATTGTCTGAAAATGAGAGGGTTTGTGCTATAAAATGTGCTGTTGAAATTGCTCATGGTCATATCCCAGTTATTGTAGGAACTGGTTCAAATAATACAATAAAGGCTATAAGTAATGCTAAGGTTGCTGAGAGCTTAGGGGCAGATGGGTTACTTGTTGTTACTCCTTATTATAATAAGTGTACTCAATATGGTTTGTTTAAATATTTTACAGATGTTGCTCGGTTCCGTTTCTTTGCCTATTATTTTGTATAATGTTCCAGGTAGAACTGGCGTAAATATTGAACCTGAGACGTGTCTTGAACTTTCTAGGGTTCCTAATATCGTTGCTATTAAAGAAGCAAGTGGAAATATATCACAGGTTGCTAAAATCGCTAGTTTATGTGGTGATAGTTTGTTTATTTATTCAGGAAATGATGATCAGATTTTGCCTATTTTATCTTTAGGTGGTATTGGTGTTATTTCTGTTTTGGCTAATATTAAACCTTTAGAAACTCATAATATTGTTTCTTGTTTTTTTGATGGTGATTTTGAGACTTCTAAAAGATTACAATTAGATTTGCTTCCTTTGATTTCTTCTTTATTTTCTGAGGTTAATCCTATTCCAGTTAAATATGCTCTTAATTCTATTGGATTTGACTTCGGATTACCTAGGTCTCCTTTAACTCCTCTTAGTTCTAAAAATATAGAAATTTTAAAAGGACTCTTATGAGTCCTTTTTATCAGTATCTTTTGTTTCTTCTTTTTTTGTTTCATTTTTTGTTGTTGTATTTTTAGTTGTTTCTTCTTTTTTTGTTTCATTTTTTGTTGTTGTATTTTTAGTTGTTTCTTCTTTTTTTGTTTCATTTTTTGTTGTTGTATTTTTAGTTGTTTCTTCTTTTTTCTCTTCAGTTTTAGTATTTGTTTCTTTTGTGGTTGTTTTGGCTCCTTTGGTTCCTCTTAATACTATTTTTTGCATCGCACTATAAGTATCTTTTGATAATAATGTTGTTGATATTATTTTTCCATTTAACATCTTAGTCATATATGTTTCTGTTACTTTTCCATTTGCACCTTTTTGTTTTACTTTTTCTTTTCCTGCTTCTAGTGTTGGATCTTCAACATATTTTGTTGTTGTTGGTATTGTTGAAACTGTTACGGTTCTGAATGAAAATGTATATTCTTCCTCTTCTTTTATTCCATATATTGATACTGTGGCTACACCGTTTTTAGCTGATGCTACTATTTTTATTGGATATTTTCTTGTGTTTTTGAATTTAAAGTCTGTTGTTCCATATACTACAGTAGCATCCATTCCCGCTTCTACATAAGATGTTACAAATTGATGATTTCTTCTTTCTACTATTTCTAGGTTTGCTCTTAGTACTGCGTTATATAGAGTTGATGATATCTGACATATTCCTCCTCCTATTCCGTCTACTACTTCTCCTCCTGAATATATTGCAGCATTTTTGTATCCTGCAGATGCTGTTCTAGGTCCTAATGTTTTATTATATGAAAATGTTTCTCCTGCTAATAGTACTTTTCCATTTATTTTTTCACAGGCTAATCTTAAATTTGTGGTTCTGTCTGTGTTTCCTCCATCATATGTTGTTTTAAAAGTTGCTAGTTGATCTGGAAATGCTTCTGTTCCTATTTGATCTGTTGTAACTTTTGGTTTTGTGATTATTAAATCTATTGTATATTGATCTTTATCTTCTTCTAATATTTTTTTTGCTTGTTCAATATCAAAATCTATTCCTTCTACTTCAGGATGTATTGTAAATGGATTTTGTGTATAATATGCGTCTTGTACTTCTTTGTATATTTCTGAATGAATTTTTTCTATATCTATTTCTGTTGGTTTTGCTGTTATTACTGGTATATCAATATATTCTTCTACTAATTCAGGCTTTATTAATTGTTCTTTTACTTTTTGCAATAGATTGTCTGTGTCTATTTTTACTCCTTCTTGCCCTTTTGTTATTATCAATTGTCCATTTTCTATAAAATATGATGTTTCTACTACTACTCCTGGTAAATTAGCTCCAATGTCTTCTATTGTTTTTTTGGCTATTTCTTCGTTCATTTCTAATTCTATATTGATGTTTGTTTTTCCTAACATGGCATTTATTATTTCATAATTATTTTTAAATATGTTACTGTTTCTACCTATATTTGTTGCATTTTTAACAGCTTCCTCTATCTTGTATTTTGTTTCTAATATTTTTGGGTTTATTGCATTTTCATATTCTTGGTATTTAATACTAATTTCTTTTTCTAATTTTTGGTTATATATTTGTTCTAATTTTGATTTTGCTTCTTCTGCAGTTAAATTAGATACATCTATTCCTTCTATTTTTACTCCATTTACTATTGTATCTTTTCCCATATTTATTAATGCAAAGATTGTTGAGAATGTTAATGCAAGTATTAGTATTACCATTAATATTATTGCTATTTTTATATATGGTTTTCTTTTTTTCTCTTCCATTTGTTTTTTTGCTTTTTTTACTTTTCTTGTTT
>CALXHD010000016.1 GCA_944388015.1 uncultured Clostridia bacterium
GATCCAAATATCGATCCAGTAGGATCATGTGTAGGTCAAAAAGGAGTTAGAATTCAAAATGTTATAAATGAATTACATGGAGAAAAAATAGATGTTATTGAGTGGAACGAAGACCCAAGTATATTTATAGCAGCAAGCTTATTACCAGCACAAATTATGGCTGTTGATATAAAAGAAAATGAAAAATTTGCACAAGTAATAGTTCAAGATGACCAATTATCATTGGCAATTGGAAAAGCAGGGCAAAATGCAAGATTAGCAGCTAAATTAACAAATTGGAAAATAGATATAAAATCAGAAAGTCAATTTAGAGAAATGCTTATGAACAAACAAGAAAATACAGAAGAAGCAAATGAAGATTAAAAGTAACATGTAGTAGCTGGAAGGAGTGGAAAAATGCAAAAGAAACAACCACAAAGAACATGTATGGGATGTAATCAAAAAAAAGATAAAAAAGACTTAATCAGAATTGTAAAAAATAAAGAAAATGTGATAAATGTAGATAAGACTGGAAAAATGCAAGGCAGAGGTGCATATATATGTAATGATATAAATTGTTTAGAAAAAGCTATAAAAAATAAAAGATTAGAAAAAGTTTTAGAAACAAAAATATCACAAGAAATATATGAGAATGTAAGAGGTGTAATACTTGGTAAATAATAAAATATTAGGATTGCTTCGGATTATCAGCTAGAGCAAGGAAAATATGTTTTGGTTCAGATAGTGTTGAAGGAGAGATAAAAAAAGGCAAGGTAAAATTAGTATTAATTGCCACAGATAGCTCAGATAGAACAAAAACAAAATTTATAGAATTATGTAATAAATACAATACTAGCTATATTGTATGTGAAGATATAGATAGTTTAAGTAAAGCAATTGGTAAATCTAATAAAGCTATAATAGGAATAAAAGAAGAAAACATAGCAAAACAAATCCAAAAAATAAATTGTGGGGGTGAAAGTATTGGGTAAAATAAAAATATACGAAATAGCAAAAAGATTAGATGTTGCAAGCAAAGACGTCTTAGAAATTGCAAAAAAATTAAATATTGAAGTTAAAAATCATATGAGTAGTGTAACAGAAGAAGAAGAAGCCAAAATAGAAAAAGAGATGAAAGGGAAAGATACAAAAAATAAAGAAAAAACAGCTAAAAAGCAAGTAGAACATGAGAAAAAAGAAGAAAAAGCACCAGTTATAATAAGAAGAGAGGTAATAATATCAGAAGAAGAAAAAGAAAAACAAGAAGAAGCTAAAAAAGAAGAAAAAAAACAAACTAATGTAGGCTTTGTAGAAAGAAGGAAAAACAAAGACTTTAACATTGTATATCGAAATAAACCAACTAAACCCAAAACTGTTAGCGAACTATTTGGATTAAATAAAACAGAAGAAAAAAATAAAGACCAAAAAGTAGAACATGTAGAACAAAAAGAAGATAAGGCAGAAATTGAGGTCAAAAAAGATAAACAGACAAAAGAGCAAATACTAAATGTACCAGAAGACAATAAAGTGCAAAAAAAATCAGAGAAAAATAAAATAAACAATGAACAAGGAGAAAATAAACCGTATATGCAAATGTCTACAACTCAAACAAGAAAAGAAGATAATAAAACAAAAAATCATCAAAAAAATGGATACAAAAATAATAGATTTAATAATAATGGGGATAATAAATTTCAAGGAAAAAATAGATTTAATAATCGAAATGACACAAGAAATGGAAATCAACAAATGCATCAAAATTATTATGGAAATAGAAGACCATTAGACGAAAAAGGAATAGAAAAAAATATAAAAAATATTATGTCTGTTGAACAACCTGAAAAAGAAGTTGTAAGAGAATATAATAGAAATATTGACAAACAAAAAAATAATAATAAATATGATGAAAATAGAACCAAAAAGGTAAAATCAAGAAGAAACGGAAATAATAATTCTTTTGATGAAGGAAAACTTAAAAGTTTAAAACAAACAAATAAATTATCACACATGTTTGATGATCAAGAAGGTGGAATGCTAGACTACTATGATTTAACAACAGAACGTGGTAGAAGAGGAAAGAAAAAACAAAGCAAAAATGAAGAAAGAACAAAACAAAAAATATTCCAATTAACTGAAATTGAAATACCTGAAACTATAACAGTAAAAGATTTGGCAGCAGAGATGAAAAAAACTACAGCAGATGTAATAAAAAAATTATTAGGCTATGGAATTATGGCAACAATAAATAATGAGATAGATTTTGACACAGCATTTTTAGTAGCAGGAGAATTTGGAATAACAGCTAAAAAGAAACAAATTATTACTGAGGAAGATATTCTATTTGACGAATCAGAAGACAAAAAAGAGGAATTACAAGAAAGACCACCAGTAGTAGTTGTTATGGGTCATGTTGATCATGGTAAAACGTCATTATTAGATACAATAAGAAAAACAAATGTTATAGAAGGGGAAGCAGGAGGAATTACACAAGCAATAGGTGCATATATGGTTACAGTAAATGATAGAAAGATAACATTCTTAGATACACCAGGTCATGAGGCATTTACTGCGATGAGAGCAAGAGGTGCACAAATAACAGATATTGCAATACTAGTAGTTGCTGCAAATGATGGTATAATGCCACAAACAGTAGAAGCAATAAATCATGCAAAATCTGCAGGAATACCTATTATTGTTGCAATAAATAAGATAGATTTACCTGATAGCAATGTAGAAAAAGTAAAACAAGAATTAATGAATTATGAGCTTGTTCCTGAAGAATGGGGAGGAGACACAATTTGTGTACCAATTTCAGCTAAAAACAATACAAATATAGATCAATTATTAGAAATGGTATTATTAGAAGCAGATGTACTAGAATTAAAAGCAAACCCACATAAACAAGCAAAAGGAGTTGTAATAGAAGCAAAATTAGACAAATCAAAAGGACCAATAGCAACAATGCTAGTACAAAGAGGAACACTAGATGTAGGAGATACAATTGTTGTAGGATCTTCTATAGGTAGAATAAGACTAATGACAAATGATAAAGGCAAAAAAGTAAAACAAGCAGGACCATCAACACCAGTTGAAATTACAGGTCTAACAGATGTGCCAGAAGCAGGAGATATTTTCTATGAGGTTAAAGACGAAAAAATGGCAAAACATCTAATAGAAAGAAGAAAACGCCAAGCAAGAGAAAAGGCAATAAATCAAGTTACAAAAGTAACATTAGATAATTTATTTAGCCAAATGGAAGAAGGTAAGTTAAAAGTACTAAACTTAATTGTAAAAGCAGATGTACAAGGATCAGTAGAAGCAGTAAAACAATCTATGGAAAAACTATCAAATGATGAAGTAAGAGTAAAAGTTATACACAGTGCAGTAGGAGCCGTAAATCAATCAGATGTAACACTTGCAAAAGTATCTAATGCTATAATTATTGCATTTAATGTAAGACCTGATAATATGGCAAAAGAAATAGCAGAAAAAGATGAAGTTGAAATAAAACAATATTCAGTTATATATCAAGCAATAGAAGATGTAGAACTAGCAATGAAAGGAATGCTTGACCCTAAATATGAAGAAAAAGTAATAGGAAATGTAGAAGTAAGACAAACATTTAGAATCTCAAATGTAGGAACAATAGCTGGAGGATATGTACTTTCAGGTAAAGTAGAAAGAAATGCAGGAGTTAGAGTTATACGTGATAATGTTGTTATTCATGAAGGAAAACTTGCAACATTAAAACGATTTAAAGATGAAGTAAAAGAAGTAACAAAAGGATTTGAATGTGGTATGCAAATTGAAAACTATAATGACATAAAAGAAGGAGATAACATTGAAGTATATGTTATGGAAGAAATAAAAAGATAATAGTTAATACACATTACTTCTATACTAAATGAAAAAATCCTATATAATGTTAATTATAGGAAGGAGGAAAATATGCCAACAAATAATAATAGATTAAATAGAATTGATGAAGAATATAGAAAAGAATTAAGTACAATTATAGACAGAGAACTAAAAAATCCAAACATTACAGGTATGATTAGTGTTACTAAAGTAAAAGTAACAAATGACCTAAAATATGCAAAAGTCTATGTTAGTATTTTAAATTCTAAAAGTGTAGAAAATACAATGGAAGGATTAAAAAAATCATCAGGATTTATAAGGACAGAATTAGCAAAAAGAATAAATCTACGTAATACTCCAGAATTAATTTTTGAGATAGATGATTCAATAGAATATGGAGCAAGAATTGATTCTATTATAAAAGATTTAAAAGAAGGAAGAAAGGTTGAAAATAATGACATTAGATAATATATTAGAAGAAATAAAAAAAGCTAATTCTATCGTTATAGTAACACATGAATCACCAGATGGAGATGCAATAGGAAGTTCACTAGCGATGGAATTAGCACTAAGAAGTATAGGAAAAAAATCTGACATTATAATACCGGAATATCCTAGAACATTTAATTTTTTACCAAATGCCAAAAATGTAAAAGATAAATCAGATTTAAAAAAATATGATCTAGCAATTTCTTTAGATTGTACAGATTTAAGAAGAATTAATGGAAAAGAATATTTTGAAGAAGCAAAAAGGACAATAGTAATAGATCACCATGGAACAAATTCTATGTATGGAGATATCAACTTTGTAAATCCTGTTGCACCAGCATGTTGCGAAATATTAGTAGGAATGTTTACATATTTTAATATAGACATAAACCAAGAGATAGGAACATGTATTTTAACAGGGATAATAACAGATACAGGAGGATTTAAATATCAAAGTGTTACAGCTGAAACATTTGAATTTACAGCAGAGTTATTACGCAAAGGTGTAAATGTATCTGAAATTTACCAAACTGCATTAGAAACTAGGACAATGGCAAATTTTCAATTACTTAAAAAGACATTAAACAGAATGGAAATATTAGAAGATGGTAAAGTTACTTTTACATATATAACAAATCAAGATGAAACTGAAGTTAATGCAGAACCAGGAGACCATGAAGGTCTAGTTGAAATTGGCAGAGACATAGAAGGAGTTGAAATATCTATATTACTTAGACAAAAAGATAATGAAGATAAATATAAAGTATCAATGAGATCTAGAAATTATGTAAATGTTTCAGACATATGCTACATATTTGGAGGAGGAGGACATCCAAAGGCAGCAGGATGTTTAATACAAGGTACAGTAGAACAAATTAAAGAAAAATTATTAAGAGAAATTAGAAAGGTAATTTAAAAATTGGATGGAATTATAATAATAAATAAACCACAAAACTGTACATCACATGATATTGTATATAAAATAAAAAAACTAACAAACCAAAAAGTTGGACATACAGGAACATTGGATCCTTTAGCAGAAGGAGTTCTACCAATATTAGTAGGAAAAGCAACAAGATGTTCAAAATATTTAATAAACCACAATAAAAAATATATTGTGAAATTAAAATTAGGAGTTAAAACAGACACACTAGATGAAGAAGGTAAAATAATAGAAAAAAAGAATGTTGATTCTAAAATAATGGATAAAACAAATATAGAAAATACACTCGAATTATTTATAGGAAAACAAACGCAAATACCACCAATATATTCTGCAATAAAAGTTAACGGAAAAAAGCTATATGAATATGCAAGAAAAGGTCAAAAGGTAGAAATACCAAAAAGAGAGATAGAGATATATGAGATGACTTTACTTAATATAGACAAAAAAGAAAACATAATTGAATTTAAAGTATATTGTAGTAAAGGAACATATATAAGAACACTGTGTGAAGATATAGCAAAAAAACTTGGAACAATAGGATATATGAAAAATCTAAAAAGAGTACAAGTAGGAAATTTTTGTATAGAACAAAGTATTAATATACAAGAATTTGAGAATGATTTAGAATTAAAAAAAGAAATTGAGAAGAATCTAATAAATTTAGAAAAGTTTTTTGCAGATAGGTCAAAAATTGAATTAAATAATAAAAAAATATCAAAATTTTTAAATGGTGGAAAAATTATTGTAGAAAAAGAAAATGGAGTTTATAGTGTTTTTGAGCGGAAACAGGTTTATTGGAACCGGGATTGTAAATAATTGTATATTAAAAAGAGATATAATAATATAACTGTGCAAGTTATATTATTTTTTTCCTAGTAAGTAAAACACGTTGCACACAAATTTATTTCATAAATTAGTACATGCCAACATACATTTTACTAGAGGTGGTAAAATGTATTATATATGTGAAGATGACAAGCCTAAATATTGGTTAGAAAAATTGAATATAGTAAAGCTACAAGGAAATAGAATAATATTACCAATTAAAGAAAAATACAAGTCAAAAGAAAAAAAAATAAAAACAGAACAAGAACTATATAAAAAAACCAAAAAGATAATAGATAAGGCAAATAGTAAAAAAGTAATATTAAGCAAAAAAGTACAAAATTTAAAAACATATGTAAATAATATACAAAGTTTAGAATTAGACATAGTAAATGGTAAATGGCTTTTTTTCATGGTAATTCCTGAAGTATTAGAATATATTATCCAAAAAGAAAAGATAAAAAAACAAGACACAGATATACATATATTAATAAATGATGTTAATGATAATACAATTAAACTAATAAAAATTGTGTCAAAAACATATAAAAACGTATACATAGTAACAAAACATATAGAAAAATTTAAAAGAATTGAGGAACAAATATTAGAAGAAAATGGAACAATTATAATGATAATGAACAATAAGAAAAAAAGCCTAGCAAAAGCAAAAATTATAGTAAATATAGATTTTCCACAAGAGCTTATAAATCAATACATAATATATGAACAAGCAATTATTGTAGATTGCTATGGAAATATTACAATAAACAAGAAAAGATTTAATGGGCTTATTATACAAAATTATGATATAAACATAAAAGACAAAAATAAATATTATCTAGAAAATGAAAAGTATTTCACAAAAGAACTATATGAAGCAGAGTTTTATAAAAAACAACCATATGAAAATGTTAGAGAAAAAATACAAAAAGATGGCATAAATATAAGCAAATTATTTGGTGTAAATCAGACATACTAAAAAGTTTTAATATTAATTGTTACAGTTCACAGCTATTTCTTTTTATATGGCTATGAATTGTAACTATTAATTTCTTAAATTTATATAAAATTACATTAAAACCTTTATTTTTTCTAAAAAATATAATATAATAGAAATGTCGAAATCAAGGAGGTATTAGCCATGCCAAATAATAATAGAAGTAATAAAAAAAATATTGAAAAAACGAAGGTATATAAAACACCAAGAAATAATAAAAAAACAAGTAACAAAAAATTAAATGATCAAACAAGAAAAGTAGCAGTAAACAAAAAAAATGCTAAAAAGAAAAATGAAAATAAATTTTCATCAAGACATCCAAAATTAATGATTGCAATAAAAATTTTTATTATAGTATTTTTATTACTTTGTGTCATAGGCGCAGGAATTATAACTGCCATGTTCTTTGGACTATTTGGAGATGATTTTCAAATAACAAAAGACGAACTAGTTATAGGGACAGCAAATTCTGTTGTACTAGACAAAGATGGAAATGAAATTGCAAATTTAAGTAAAGAACAACAAAGAAAAATTATTACACTAGACCAAATGGCAGATTATTTACCAAAAGCATATGTTGCAATTGAAGATAAAAGATTTTATGATCATCATGGAGTAGATTGGAAAAGAACAACAGGAGCTATACTAAACACAATATTTAAAGGAAGTTCATCATATGGAGGCAGTAGTATAACACAGCAACTTGTAAAGAACATTACAGATGAAAGAGAAAGCAGTGGAATTGCTGGAATTTTAAGAAAAGTTAGAGAATGGGCAAAAGCATATCAGGTAGAAAGAATGATTTCTAAACAACAAATCTTAGAATTATACTTAAATATATTATTTGTTGGGGGAAATGATATACATGGAGTAGAATTAGGAGCACAATATTATTTTAATAAAAGTGCAAAAGATCTAGATTTAGCAGAATGTGCATTCTTGGCTGGAATAAACAGTGCACCAAATGCATATAATCCATTTGCAGATGAAACAGAAGAAGAAAAAACAGAGAAAAATGAAAAAATAAAAAACAAAGTACTAACAGTTTTAAGTGAAATGAAAGATCAAGGATATATCACCAATGAAGATGACTATAATAATGCAGTTGCAAAAGCAGAAGCAGGACTTACATTTACACAAGGTAATGTAGAAAGTAGTTCAGATTATTCATATCATACAGATGCAGCATTAAAACAAATAATAGATCAAGTAATGGAAGAAAAAGGAGTAACTAGGGAATTTGCAGAAAAATATGTATATAGTAGCGGATTAACAATATATACAACACAAGATTCAAATATTCAAAATAGAGTAGAAGAAGAATTCTCTAAACCATTTTACCAATTTAAAGGATATGAAAAAAATGCGGATGGAACGTTAAAAAATGAACATGCACAAGCAGGAATGGCGATAATAGATCATAAAACAGGTCAAGTAGTAGCAGTTGGAGGAAACCTAGGAGACCAAAATGCATCAGGCTGGAACAGGGCTACACAAATGGTAAGACAAACAGGTTCATCAATTAAACCAATTGCAGATGTAGCGCCAGGGTTACAAGAAAGAATTATAACACCATCTACAGTATATATGGACCAAAAAACAGACTTTAATGGATATGCACCAAAAAATGATAACAATAAATACAGAGGAGCAATAAATATAAGACAATTTATTGCAACATCACAAAATATACCAGCAGTAAAAATTATGAAAGAATTAACACCAAAAAAAGCAATAGAATACATGGAAAAAATGGGAATATCTACACTAAGTGAAACAGGAGACAACAATTTACCTCTAGCAATAGGAGGATTAACAACAGGAATTAGCCCATTAGAAATGGCAGCAGCATATGGAACACTTGCAAATGATGGGGTATATATCAAACCAACATTTTATACAAAAATAACAGACTCAAGTGGAAATGTTGTATTAACACCTAATCAAGAACAAACAAGAGTATTTTCAGAACAAGTAGCATATCTTACAAGATCTATTATAGAAGAACCTGTTAAATCAGGTGGAACAGCAACATATTGTGCCATAACAGGAATGGAAACATGTGCTAAAACAGGAACTACAGATGACTCTAAAGATAGATGGCTATGTGGAATGACACCATACTATTCTACAGCAGTTTGGTTTGGATATGATACAGCAGAAGAAATAAGATATAATGGTAAAAATCCAGCAGGACAAATATGGGAAAATGTAATGAAAGACATACACAAAAATTTAACAAATGCAAACTTTAATACACCATCAGGTCTTACACAAGCAACAGTATGTAGGAAAACCGGACTACTTGCAACATCAACTTGTACAGACACATATACAGAAACATTCTCACAAGACAATATACCAGAAAAATGTGAAGGACATGGAATACAGAAAATATGTAAAGAATCAGGAAAAGTAGCAAACCAATATTGTCCTGAAACAACTAATCGTAGTTATGGTGGAGCTATACCAAAAGAAACATTGAATTTATGGAGTACACAAGGAGGAAGCAAAACAGCAGTAGAAAAAATAAATGAAATATGTACAGTGCATAATAAAGATACAGCAAAAGAAGATGAGAAAGAAGATAAGAAAAACGAAACCAAAAATCAGACATCAAAAAATGAATCAAATAATAAGACAAACGAAAAAAACAATACAAAAAATGAAACCACAGATAAAAAGAATGAAACATCAAAAAATAACACAAGTAATAAAAATACTACAAATACAACAAACACAAGTAAAGAAGATAAAAATGATGATTAACTATTAATATATTTTATAACTATGAGTGAACTATAATAATTGTATTCTAGGTTAATAATTTTAACGGTAAAAAGTGTTGAAAATAGATTTAAACTATGATATACTTCACCAAGAAGGTGAAATGTGTTATTTAATGTTAGAAACCATAAAATATTAAACAATAAGCCTTTCGTATTTGCGAAAGGCAATTTAAATTTGGAAAGGAATGATAAAAAATGGCAATATTATTACCAGGTGGAGCAGGGTATATAGGAGCACACACAGCAGTAGAATTATTAAATTCAGGAAAAGAGATTGTAATAATTGATAATTTTTCAAATAGCAAAAAAGAAGTTCTAGAGTCAATAAAACAAATTACAGGAAAAGACTTTAAATTTTATGAAATGGACTATAGAGATAGACAAAAATTGGAGAAAGTTTTTGAGGAAAACAAAATAGAGGCAGTACTAAATTTTGCAGGTTACAAAGCAGTTGGAGAATCAGTACAAAAACCATTAGAATATTATGATAATAATATTTATGGAGCATTAGTATTATTAGAAACCATGAAAAAGTACAATGTTAAAAAATTTATATTTAGCTCATCTGCAACAGTATATGGAGATCCTGAAGTAATCCCAATTACAGAAGAATGTAAAACAGGAGATACTACAAACCCATATGGAACAACAAAATTGTTTATAGAACAAATATTAAAAGACACATATAATTCAGACAATAGTTGGGATATATGTATATTAAGATATTTTAATCCAGTAGGAGCACATGAAAGTGGATTAATTGGGGAAGAACCACAAGGAATTCCAAATAATCTAATGCCATATATTGTTAGAGTAGCAGCAGGAATATTACCTGAATTATCAGTATTTGGTAATGACTATGATACACCTGATGGCACAGGAGTAAGAGATTATATACATGTAGTTGATTTAGCAAAAGGACATGTTCTAGCTTTAGACAAATTGGATAAAGAAAAACAAGGATTATATATATATAATTTAGGAACTGGAACAGGATATAGTGTGTTAGATATGGTAAAATCATTTGAAAAAGCAACAGGAAAAAAAGTAGCATATAAAATAGCTCCTAGAAGAGCAGGAGACATTGCCAAATGCTATGCAGATCCAAAAAAAGCAAGAGAAGAATTAGGATGGATAGCAGAAAAAACTTTAGATGACATGTGTAAAGACTCATGGAATTATATAAATAAACACAATAGTTAAAACAAATGAAAAATTAATTTAAAGGAGGAGTTTACAATGCCAAACATTAAATTGACTACAAAACATACAAATATCAATAAAAAAATGATAAATGAATACTCAAAAAAGGTCAAATCAATACATGAAGAATTACATGAAAGAGCAGATAAAGAAAATGATTATGTAGGATGGCTAAATTTACCTACAAATTATGATAAAGAAGAATTTAAAAGAATCAAAAAAGCAGCAAAGAAAATAGGAAAAGAATCTGATATATTAATAGTTATAGGAATAGGAGGATCATATTTAGGAGCAAGAGCAGTAATTGAAAGTCTAACAAGTACATTTTGTAATTTACAAACACCAAAACAAAGAAAATACCCACAAGTACTATATGTAGGAAATAATTTAAGTCCTAATTATATGAATGAACTAATAGAATATATCAATGGAAAAGACTTCTCTATAAATGTAATATCAAAATCAGGAACAACAACAGAGCCTGCAATAGCATTTAGAATTTTTAGAGAAATATTAGAAAACAAATATGGCATAGACGAAGCACGTAGCAGAATATATGTAACAACAGATAAAGAAAGAGGAGCATTAAAAACACTAGCAGATAACGAAGGATATGAAAAATTTGTTGTACCAGATAACATTGGTGGAAGATATTCAGTACTAACAGCAGTTGGATTACTACCAATTGCAGTAGCAGGAATTAATATAGATAAATTAATGGAAGGTGCCAAAAATGCACAAGAAAGATTTAATGACTCAGATTTAAAATATAATGAATGTTATCAATATGCAGTTATACGTAATATACTATATACAAAATTACTTAAAAATACAGAAATACTTGTAAATTATGAACCTAAAATGCATTATTTCACAGAATGGTGGAAACAATTATATGGAGAAAGTGAAGGAAAAGAACAAAAAGGAATATTTCCGGCAGGAGTTGATTTTACAACAGATTTACACTCAATGGGACAATATATACAAGAAGGTAGACGTAACTTATTTGAAACTGTTATACAAATAAAGACACCAAATACTGACATAACAATTAATGCAGATGATGACAACCTAGATGGATTAAATTATCTAGCAGGAAAAACAATGGACTACGTAAACAAAAAAGCAGCTGAAGGAACAATACAAGCACATGTTTCAGGAGATGTACCAAATATTGTTATAGAAATGAATAAATTAGATGAAGAAAACATTGGAGAACTAATCTACTTCTTTGAAAAAGCATGTGCAATGTCTGGCATGATACTAGGAGTAAATCCATTTAATCAACCAGGGGTAGAGGAATATAAAAAAAATATGTTTCACTTATTAGAAAAGCCAGGATATTAATAAGTAAAAATATCGAATTACTACATAACTATAAATAATACAGGAGGAAAAAATGATTTATGAAGATAACTTTAAAATGGGATTAAAAGACATAGGAAAAGAAAATTTAATGAAAGACAGGTCAATGCTTGAAATGTTTGAAAATATTGGAGCATATCATTCAGACATAGTAGGATATGGAGCTAATGATGTAAAAAAGACAAAAGTTGTATGGATATTATTTGATTGGAAATTAAAAGTTATAAAAAGCCCAAAATATGGACAAAATATACATATAAAAACATGGGGCAGAGATATGCAAAAAGCATATACATATAGAGATTTTGAATTATATGATGAACAAAATAATCTATGTGCTATAGCAACATCAAAATGGGCAATAGTAAATTATGATACAGGAAAATTAGTAAGAATTACAGACGAAATTGCAAATAGTTATGAAGTAGAAGAAAAATCAGTTTTTGAAAATAGAAAAATAGAAAAAATAAATCTACCAAACACATATACAAATATATATAATTATACAGTAAGTAGAAGAGATATAGATATAAATGGACACATGCATAATTTATACTATTTAGACCTAGCATATGAAGCATTACCACAAGAAATCTATGAAAAAAGACCATATAATAATGTTACTATAAATTATAAAAAAGAAATAAGAATTGGAGAAGTAGTAAAATGTAAATATGGTTTAATAGATAACAAACATGTTGTTGCAATATATAGTGAAGATGAAAAAAAATTACATGCTATTATACAATTAAATTAAAAAAGTGTTGAAAAAACTAGAGATAGGTGTTATAATATATAGCGTCATAAAGAGAAAGAAAGGATGAAATTTAAAATGAAAAAAAATTTAAGAAAAACAAAAATAGTTGGAACAATAGGACCAGCAAGTGAACACAAACTAGAAGAACTAATACTAGCAGGATTAAATGTAACAAGAATTAATTACTCACATGGAAGTTGGGACGAACAAGCAGAAAAAACTGAAGAAGTAATTAGATTAAGGAAAGAACTAGATGTACCAGTTGCATTATTATTAGATATGCAAGGACCTGAAATCAGAACAGGTATGTTAGTTACAGGAAAAAATGAAAAAATACAACTAGAAGATGGACAAAAATTTACTTTAGTAAACGAAGATATTGTTGGAGATAAAGATAAAGTATCTGTATCATATAAACAATTATACCAAGACGTAAAACCAGGAGCAAAAGTTTTAATTGATGATGGAGCAATAGAATTAGTTGTTGACGAAATTGTAGATAAAGATATAGTATGTACAGTAGTACATGGAAATGGATTAGGAAGCAGAAAAACAATAAATTTACCAGGTACACCAGTACGTCTACCAGCATTAAAAGATAAAGATATAGCAGATCTAAAAACAGCTTGTGAACATGATTATGACTATGTTGCAATGTCATTTACAAGAAATAAAGACGATATAGCACAAGTTAGAAAAGTATTAGATGAAAATGGTGGAAAAGACATCAAAATTATTACAAAAGTAGAAAATGTTGAAGGATTAGAAAATATGGAAGAAATAGTTGAACATGCAGATGTTCAAATGATTGCACGTGGAGATATGGCAACAGAAACAGATTTTACAGAACCACCAGTTGCTCAAAAGAAATTTATAAAATTATCAAACAAAGCATGTAAACCTGCAATTACAGCAACACAAATGTTAGAATCTATGACATATAACCCATTACCAACAAGAGCAGAAGCAAGTGATGTTGCAAATGCTATTTATGATAGAACAAGTGCAATAATGTTATCAGGAGAATGTGCTATGGGAAAATACCCTGTAGAATGTGTTAAAACAATGGTAAAAATAGCAGGTAGAGTAGAACCAGATATAGATTATTGGAAAAGATTTAGAACAAATGATAACTTAGACTTATCAGATTTTGAAACAAAAATAGCATATTCAACATGTGTTACAGCAATGAATATGGAAGCAGATGCAATTATATGTTATACAAATACTGGAGACTCAGCAAGAAAATTATCAGGTCTTGGTGCAGGATGTCCAATACTAGCAATAACAGATAATAGAAGAACATATAACCAATTAGCAATTGTTTGGAATGTAACACCAATATATATTGAGAAAAATGATAATATTGATAAAACAGTTGAATTAGGAATTCAAAAATTAAAAGATAAAGGAATACTTGAAAAAGGAGACACAGTTATTATTTCAGGTGGAGCATCTCTATTAGAAGATACAGCTGAATATAGCAAAATAATAGGTGGAATTGCAAAAATATAATTTGACATAAATAAAAAAATATAGTAAAATATAAAAACTAATGAATAATCATTAGTTTTAGGAAAAATGTTTTTATGCGCACAAAAAACATGTTTTCCTCTAGGCGGTAATTTTATTACCGTCTTTTTGTTATCTATTAGGAAAGTCATAAAAGATTTTATTTAAATGGCTTTCAGATTTATGTTTGCTAAATAAACTTTTTTATGTTATTATATTCCTATAATAATAAAAAGGAAGTGGCACAATGAGAAGAAAAAAAGTAAAAGAAGAAATTCCTAAATCAGTACAAAAAATGAAAAAAGAAAAAGAAAAAAGAGAAAAATTAGATAAAAAAGGAAAAAGAGTAAAAAAAGACAGAAAAAAATTAATAAAGAAAATAATATTAATTTTAATAATTGCAATAATATTAGTAATAGGAGTATTTTTAGCAATATCAGCAAATACATGGAAAAAAATAGCAACAGATATGTTCCAAAATAAAAATTCAGTAGTTATAGATAATGAGGGAAATACCATTGCAGAAATAGGAACAGCACAAAAAAAACTTACAGTAGATATTGAAAATATGCCACAAAATCTTATTAATGCATATGTTTCAATAGAAGACGAAAGATTTTATAAACACCATGGAGTGGACATAAAAAGAACAATTGGAGCAATAGGGTCATATATAATACATTTTGGAAATTCATCATATGGAGGAAGTACAATAACACAGCAAGTTGTAAAAAACATAACAGGAGATAATACAGACTCAATAACACGTAAAATAAAAGAATGGTGGAAAGCATATTTACTAGAATGTTATTTTACAAAACAGGAAATACTAGAAATATATTTAAATATAATTTATGTTGGACCAAATATGTATGGTGTACAAACAGGAGCAAAATATTATTTTAATAAAGATGTATCAAACTTAAGCATAGCAGAATGTGCATATTTAGCAGGTATAAATAACTCACCAAATTCATATAACCCTTTTGAAGAAACTGACAATACAGAAAAAATAATAAAAAGAACAAAAACAGTATTACAAAAAATGTTAGAATTAGGATACATAAATAATGACGAATATAATAATGCAATAAATGAAGTTGACACAGGACTAAAAT
The DNA here is from genome assembly GCA_944388015.1 of uncultured Clostridia bacterium. Taxonomy (GTDB): domain Bacteria; phylum Bacillota; class Clostridia; order TANB77; family CAG-508; genus CAG-269. The sequence continues at coordinate 15,842 of CALXHD010000016.1, forward strand.
TTACAAAAGGAGAAATAGAAACCAAAAATTCAATTTATTCTTATCACACAGATGCATTAATTTCACAGGTAATAGAGGACTTAGAAGAACAAAAAAATATATCTGAAGAATTTGCCACAAACTATTTATATATGGGTGGGCTAACTATACATAGCACACAAAATACAAGTATACAAGAAGAAACAGAAGCAGAATTTCAAAAAAAACAATATCAATTAAAATCATCTGATGGAACAACAACAGCACAATCTGCAATGGTAATAATTGATCATAAAACAGGAAATGTTTTAGCATGTGTTGGAGGACTTGGAAAAAAAGATACATATAGAGGATTAAACAGAGCAACACAAAGTAAAAGACAAACAGGTTCAGCAATTAAACCATTAGCAGTATTAGTTCCTGGAATTAATGATAAAAAATTTACTGGAGCCACTATTTATACAGATGAACAAAAAACATTTAAAGATAATTATGAACCTAAAAATAATAATGACAAATATTTGGGACAAATAACTGTAAGAAGAGCACTATCATCATCACAAAACATACCATTTGTAGAAATGATGGAACAGATAACTCCAAAAAAATCTATAGAATATTTAGAAAAAATGGGAATAAGCTCATTAACAGATGGAGATGAAAGTTTAGCATTAGCCTTAGGAGGACTAGAAGAAGGAATTACACCACTTGAAATGGCAGGAGCATATTCAACTATAGCAAATGATGGTAAATATATTGAGCCTACATTTTATACATCAATAACAAATTATTTTGGAAATGATGTTATAAAAGCAAAACAAAAAACAAAAAATGTATTTTCAAAACAAGTAGCCTATGTTATAAAAGAATTACTAACAGAACCAGTTGTGGGGACTGGAGGTACAGCACCATATTGTGCAATAAATGGAATAGACGTATCAGCTAAAACTGGAACAACAGACGAAAATTATGATAGATGGTTATGTGGATTTACACCATATTATACTGGAGTAACATGGTTTGGATATGATCAGAATGAAACAATATATTATAACAATCAAAACCCTGCTGGAATAATTTGGGCTAATGTAATGAGAAATGCACATAACGGACTAGAAAGTAAAAGATTTGAAAAACCAAGTTGGGTAACAACATATACTATATGTGCAGAAACTGGTATGATTGCAAGAGAGGGATGCACAAATAAGTATCAAGAAAACTTTTTATGGGGAACAGAACCTAATGAATGTACAAAACATTCAGGAAATAAAGTTAATGTAAATAATACAACTAAAAATGAAAGCACTAATAAAATATATGTTGATAATCAAGAGGATTTAGAATTAAATGCAGATGATAATATTATTTATGAAAATATAATTGAAACTAATGAAAATGAAATTGAAGAAGAAAATACAATAGAAACAGAAAATACGACAGACGAGAATACTGTAGATAATAGTATTTCAAATAATAGAGTTGTAAATAACACAACTACAAATAATGAAGCAAATGAGAATAAAACAAATACAACTACAAATACAAGTTCAAACAATACAAATACTACAAGTAGAAACACTGTAAATGGAAATACAACAAATACTACTAATAGTATAAGAAACGAAACAAGTAGAAACCAAAATACAACAAATAGTTCTAGGGACAATTCAAATGGAAATAATACAAGTAATGAATAAATATTAAAGGAGAATTCTTATGGAAGAAAATAAAAAAGATTTAATAGAAAATACAAAAGTTATACTTATTTATGGAGAAGAAAAGATTGATGGAATAAAAAGAGAAGGAGAAATAGAAAGAATATATAAAGATACAGAAGATACAGCACATTTTTACTATATGAAAGAATATTTACAAAGCCATTTTTTGGATGAAAAAGATATTCAAAATTCAATAAGTATACATGACGTAAATAGCATCTTTTATGAAATACAAAAAAAACGGACATATAGTATTTGCAGAGAATACATCAGTAAAAAAACATAAAACAGGAATACTTTATTATCCAAGAAATATTACTGATAAGCAGAAAAAATCTCTAGAAAAAGTTAGACAAGAATTAGAAGACGAAGATTACACAGTTCTAGTATTTAGAGGGTTATATAGAAGTGAAAAAGGAGTATTGAAGGGAAAACAAGATATAGCTGAAGCAAAAGACTTAAAAGATTTAACAGCTATTGAGCCGGAATTTGAGTATTGAAAAATAAAGTAATTCGTGTTATAATTTCATATATTACAAGGGGGTTAACATATGGAAATTAAAGAAAAGAAAAATATATTAATTGGTGGAGCATGGCCATATGCGAACAATTCATTGCATATAGGACATATAGCAGGCTTAATTTCAGGAGATGTAGTAGCAAGATTTTATAGACAAATAGGAGATAATGTACTATATGTATCAGGAACTGATTGCCATGGAACGCCAATAACACTAAGAGCCAAAAAAGAAAATAAAAGTCCTAAAGAAATTGCAGAAGAATATCATAAAGAATTTACAAAATGTTTTGAAGACATGCAATTCTCATATGATTTGTATACAAAAACAGAAGATGAATTTCATAAAGAAAAGGTACAAGAATTATTTAAAAAAATGTATGACAATGGCTATATTTACGAAAAAAAAGATATGCAACCATATTGTGAACATTGCAAGAAATTCGTAGCAGATAGAGAAGTAATACTACAATGCCCTTCTTGTGGGAATGAGACAAAAGGAGATATGTGTGATTGTGGATATGAACCAAAAGCAGAAGATTTATTAAATGCAAGATGTATAGAATGTGGAAATAAAGTTATTGCAAAAGAGAATATGAATTTATATTTAGCATTAGGAAAGTTACAAGAAAAAATTGAAAAATATGTAGAACAAAACAAAAAAAATTGGAGAATAAGTTCTCAAAATGAAACAGAAAAATATTTAAGAGAAGGACTACCAGAAAAAGCAGTAACAAGGAATTTAGAATGGGGAGTAGATATCCCAATTAAAGGATTTGAAGATAAAAAAATGTATGTATGGATTGAAGCTGTTCTTGGATATATAACAGCATGCCAAAAAATATGTAATGAAAGAAATCTTGACTGGACTAAATTTTGGAAAGAAAATAACAATAATTATATATATATGGTTCATGGAAAAGATAATATAACATTCCATACAATTATATTGCCAGCATTATTACTTGCTTTAGATGATAATTATAAATTACCAGATTATATGATTGCAACTCAATATCTAAACATAAACTCTGAAAAAATTTCAAAATCGAAAGGAAATGGAATAACAATAAGAGATATGTTAGATAATTATGATTCAGATATGATAAGATATTATCTAATAGGAAATGGACCAGAAAGAAAAGACAGTAATTTTTCAATTGAAGAATTTATAGCTACATGTAATGCTGAAATTGTAAACAAATATGGAAACTTAATAAATAGAACATTAAAATACAAAGGACTTGAAAAGATTCCAAATGGTGAAATGAATGAAGAAATTAAAAATAAAATTGAAAATACTTATATCACAGTTGCACAAGCAATTGAAAGCATGGAATTTAGAAAAGCAATAGAAATAATTAGAAATCTCGTAGAAGAGGGAAATAAATTTTATGAAGAAAAACAACCATGGAAACAACAAAAAGAAGATATCCAAGAGTTTAATAATACAATATATACATGTAGTAACTTAGTAGCAAACTTATCTAATTTATATGAACCATTTATTCCAAAATCATCAAAAAAGGTAAGAGAATTGCTAGATATACCACAAGCTTCATGGGAATATATTGAAGTAAAAAAAGATAAAAGTTTAAAAGGAATCGAACCATTATTTGAAAGGATTAAATAAAAAAGCATAGAATTGTGATATAATATAACAAACATCTTCAAATTAGAAGATTTTAGAATATACAACTATTAAATAATTGTTTCAAGGAGGAAAAAACATGCTGAAAAAATTAAAAGAACTATTATCAACAACAAAAAAAGTTATGTATGTTAATAATAGTTATCGAAATGAAATATTACTAGAAAAGTTATTATGTTATATTCAAGAAATGGGAGGAGTTGAATTTGAAGCCTCATATGTTGAGACAAAAGAAATAGTAGAAATAAGAATATATGCTGGAGATAAAATAATGGAAATAGATTTAGATTCAAAAACCTTTTTGAAAAACTTTGAAGTTATGTAATAGTTGTAATAAAAGTCCTATGATAAAGAATTTTACATAGGACTTTTATCAATTAAACTATAGCATATTTTTTATTTATATGATAAAATAGAAAATAATAAATAAACAAAAGGGGGTTTTTTTATGAAAAAGAAAATTTTAATTATTGTTCTTATTATCATAATAATAGCTATAGGAGTAGTAGGATATAATGTATACAAAGACATGAAACAAGAAGAAAATTTAAAGACAGAATTAGCAGAACTAGAACAATTAGCAAATGCAGAAACTATTGATTTGAATGCAATAAATGAGAGACTAGATAGAGTTGTTACAACAGATGACTATGCAGTTGTAGAAGAAGCTTTTAAATCTTATTTAAGAGAAAACTTTGAAAATAGTATAAAAATTGCAAACATATTAAATGATGAAAGAATAACAACATTATTAACAGCTCAAAATTATAAAGAAGATGGAAAAGATTTTACACAATCTAAAAATTACATTACAACCACAAAAGCAGAATTAGAAGATTGCAAAACAAAATATACCGAATTCTTTACTGAAGAAAAAGCAATGTCATATATTAATAACAAAGGACTAGACAGTTATTATACAGATTTATATAAAAACGAATTTGTAGGTGATATAGAAGGGGAAGAAACAGTCGACACAGTAGAAAACTCAATAAATGAAGTAATATCTATTTTAGATACATCAGAAAAGATATTAAACTTATTATCTGAAAACCAAAACAGTTGGGAAATTCAAGGAGAGAATATATCATTTAATAATGAAAGTTTATCAAACCAATATGATAGTCTAATAAATTCTTTGTAATATATTTTTTTAGATCAGTTTTTATAACTGGTCTATTTTAAAAAATTATAGTAAAAGGTTAGCAAAAAAGATAATATCATTTAAATTCATAGCATTAACTTTTAGTAAATACAATATAAACTAATTTGAAATGTCAAAATAAACTAAATGTGGTATAATATCATTGATATTATAAAATAAAGACTGAAAGGAATGATAAAAAATGGAAAAAGCAAAAGTTTATTTTTGTAAAGAAATAACACCACAGAATAAAAGATAGTGTAAGATAAAGTGTATAAGTTTTGGTACCTTTAACTTACACACTTTATCTTACACTATCTTACAAAGAGTTTTTAAATAATAATACATAGAAGTAAAATTAGTTAATAAATAATCCACAGAAAACGTTTCAATTTTCTGTGGATTTAAAACTTAATATTAAATGTTATCTGCAATCATTATTATTCATATAAAATTTCTTTTCAGCTAATTTATCTTGAACACCACGAAGAGCTTCACCAAATCTTTGAAAATGTACAACTTCTCTTTGTCTTAAATATCTTAAAGGATCTATTACATCAGGATTATCACGACATAAATCAATAAGCTTTTCATATGTTGCTCGCGCTTTTTGCTCTAAATAAGGTAGAAAAAAGCAACCTAAAATATCGGTTGTATAAATAGGAGAAATAACTACAAAAATAAGCATTAT
>CALXHD010000017.1 GCA_944388015.1 uncultured Clostridia bacterium
TTTTCTATTTTTATACATCTAGGGTGAAATATTCGTTTCTAAACTTTTAAGGTGATTTTATCATAAATTAAATACACTTGTTTTTTTTCATTATTGACTTTTGTGTAAAAAATTAGTATAATTTATATAGTAACTTGTTAACATGTTTAGTCCTGTGACTACAGGCAGAAAGGGAAAAAAAGATGAAAAAAATCCATAACAAATTAAAAACCGAATTGTATAAGCTAAGCCGGAACAAACTAATTACAATAACTATACCATTTTTTTTACTTATAGTATTATTGGTCTTAGCTTTAGTAAATATCTTATCTACAGAGATGTGGTTGATATTTTCAAGCTTAGTATATTTATATTCTTCAGTAATGAAGTCAATTAGAAAAGAAAATTTAGAAAAATTGCTTAATAATCATACTTTTATATTATTATTAAGCAACAAACAGTGTTGTTATACAGTTCATTTTATTTTGCTATCTGCACTCTTTATATTTTCTTTACGTAATAGGCTTGAAAATGTAAGTTTCTTTGGATTTTTTGTTATAATTGGGTTGTTCCTGATTTCAAATGAAGTTATTTTCTCAGCTTCAGCTGAAATGAGTAACTTTTTTAAAAGTAAGCTAAAGACATGATTGCATAATCATGTCTTTTAGCAACTTTCTAATGCTAATTTTATCATATTATCTAGTCCTATTTCACGTTCTTTAGTTGATGCAATTTCTTTAATATATTTAGAATCTACAACACTCATTAAACATGATGCATTTTTATTAAGCATTTTAGCAACATAAAATAATGAAAATGCTTCCATCTCTGCAGAACATGGGTTAAATCCATCAGGAACCCTTTTTAAGAATTCATTAACATCTGTCATATAAACGTCAAAGCAGTCTGTACATACTGTATTCCCTTCATATATTTTTATTCCCAGCTTTTCAGCTGTATTTTTTATATCATTATTTAACTTTTGGCTACCTGAAACTTGATGACAAACTTCATTATTTAATGTTAATGCAAAATTACTTTCTGAAAATACCTCTTTTGCTAATATAATATCAAACAATTTTAATTCAGGTAAATATGCTCCACAAGATCCTATACGTATAATGTTTTCTACTCCATATACAGAAAAGAGTTCAAATGAATAAATACCCATGCTTGGCATTCCCATTCCTGATGCCATTACTGTAATTTTTTTTCCTTTGTAAAAACCTGTATATGCATACATCCCTCTAACTTGGTTGACTAAACGATAATTTTCTAAAAAATTTTCAGCAATATATTTTGCACGTAATGGATCTCCAGGCATTATAACAGTTTTAGCAATATCTCCAATATTTGCTTCATTATGTGGTGTCATAATAAATCCCTCCTAAATCATCTAAACTCTTCAAAGATATCTTCTATTTTTTAATAGATAAAATTTTATATTTCATAACACCAGCAGGTGCTTTAACTTCTACTACTTGATTCTTTTTTGCACCTAATAGAGCCATTCCTAATGGTGATTCATTTGATATTTTATTTGAAGCTAAGTCTACTTCTGTAGATCCTACAATTGTATATTCAATTTTTTCATCAAATTCTATATCATGTACTTTTACTACATTTCCTATCTGAACAGTTTCAGTGTCTATATCTTTTTCGTCTATGATTTTAGCATGTCTTAATTTATTTTCTAATTCTACTATTTTAACTTCGTTTTCTGCTTGTGCTGTTTTGGCCTCATCATATTCTGAATTTTCAGATAAATCTCCAAAACCTAATGCAACTTTTATTCTTTCTGCCACTTCAGCTCTTTTTTCTGTTTTTAAATAATTTAATTCTTTTTCTAAATTGTCATATCCTTCTTGTGTAAGGATTACTTCTTTTTCTTCCATTTCTGTTATCATTCCTTTCTTCTCTAATGTGTTTTATCTATTAGAAAAGTCATACTGACTTTCCTAATCTGTCAAAATACTCATAATATATTAAGCCACATTTTTCAATTTGTCAAGTATTTTCTTGAAAAAGTTTTTTTCCATTTTTTATGTAATCAATGCCTGAGAAAATAGTAGCTATTGTTTGTATTATCATCATTGTTGTAACCACTAGATTTAGAATAAAATCTGATCCCTCTAAAATTCCTTTAAAACATGTTCCAAATGCTTCCATATCTACAAATGCTAATATTATTGCTAGCATTTGTGTTACAGTTTTTATTTTTCCCCATTTTGAAGCTGAGATAACTTTTCCACCTTTTTGGACTGCTACTAATCTGTATCCTGAAACTAGAAATTCTCTTGCCATTACAATAATAGGTATCCATGCTGGTATTTTTTGCATATCTACAAGCATTATTAATGCTGTTAATACTAAAATCTTATCTGCTATTGGGTCTAAGAACTTTCCAAATGTTGTTACCTGGTTTTTGCTTCTTGCGATATATCCATCTAGCTTATCTGTAATTGATGCTATTATAAATATTATATCTATTAATAAATATGTTATTGGTATTCCATAAAATTCACTTTCTAATCCTATAAATGGTATTATAACCATTATTGGAACAAGTATAATTCTAAATATTGTTAATTTATTTGCTAAATTCATTGTTAATATCATTCCTTCTTAATTTTTATTCATTGTTACAACTCACTTTATTTTAACATTTCTATAGCTTTTTGTAATTGAGTGTCTTTATCTTCAGGTACATTTAAAACACTTGTTACATCATCTGGTAATTCAACTTTTTCGTCTGGCTCTATTCCTATTTTGTTTATTTTATTTCTGTTTGGAGTTTGGTATTCTGATGTAGTAATTTTTATTCCACTTCCATCTTTTACAGATAATATTTCTTGTATTACCCCTTTTCCATATGTTTTTATTCCAACTGTTTTAGCTTTTCCAAAGTCTTTTAATGCTCCTGCTAATATCTCAGATGCACTTGCTGTATTTTCGTTTGTTAGAATTATTATAGGCATATCTATTATTGGATCTGTTGTTGTTTTTTCTACTACCTCATTTTCGTTTTTATCTACTTCATATAATACTACAGAATCTTTATCTAGTACATATCCTGCTATGTCAACCGCTTGATCTACTAGTCCTCCTCCATTATTTCTTAAGTCTATAATTAATGATTTTATATTTTGTTTTTGTAATTCTTCAAATTTAGATTTAAAGTCTTCTGCTGTTGTTTCATCAAACGACGTGAATGCTATATATCCAATATTATTCTCTAATACTTTGCTTTCTACTGGATTTACTTTTATTTTTTCTCTTTTTACTTTAATTTCTAAACTTTCATTATTTCTTAATATTGTTAATGTTACTTCAGTTCCTTCTTCTCCTTTTATATCATTTGACATTTGTGTCATTTCATCACATGTATATTCTTTACCATTAACTGCTATTATTAGGTCTCCAGGTTGAATTCCTGCTGTTTCTGCTGGTGAATTTTTTATTGGTGATAAAACTTTTACTCTATTTGTTTTTTCATCTTTTATCATGTAAATTCCAATACCTACATAATTTCCTAATGTATCTTCCATATATTCTTGCATTTCTTCTTTAGATATATATTCAGTATATGGGTCTCCAAGTCCATCTATATATCCTCTTATTGCACCTTCTAGTAGGTCTTCATCATTTACTTCTCCCAAGTAATGTTTATCTATTATACTCCTGTATTTCGATAATTCTGTTTCAATATCCTGTGTTTCAGAAGTATTTAATAAAAGTAGTTTTCCATCTCCTTTTTGAATATATGCATATATACCTGCAGAAGTTGCTAAAAATGTTATAAATGCTGTAATTATAATTATCATTACAGTTTTATATACTTTATATGCTGATTTTTTATTCATTGTTTTGTTCCCTCTTTCTTTTTAATTGCTTTGTAATTTTTTTATTTAAGCCATATAGTCTTAGGCGGATGAATACATCCGCCTATAGCATTAAATTATGGTAAATAATTATATGGATTTTGTCTATTATTATATGTACCAGGACTTGTTCTAACTTCGAAATGTAAATGTGCTCCAAATGAATTTCCCGTATTTCCTACTTTCATAATTTGTTGTCCTTGTTTTACAGTTTGACCTTGTTTAACCATAATTGATCCTGCCTGACCATGTGCATATAATGTATATAATCCATTATAATGCATTATTATTACATAATTACCATAACTTGTTGTTAATGCCTGTGCCAATACTACTATTCCGTCTGCCACTGCATATACTGGTTGCCCATTAATTCCGCCTGATCCAAAATCAACTGCTCCATGTACCCTTCCATCTGAATAATACCATCCTGTTGTAATTCTTGAATATGCTGATGGCACTGGATATATAAATCCACTTGAACTTGTTGATCCTCCAGATGAACCACTTGAAGAAGAACCATTATTTGAACCATTGCTTGAACCATTATTTTTATTATTTTCCTGTTCTTGTTTTCTCTGCTCTTCTAGTTTACGCTGTAATTCTGCTTGATATGCTTTTATTTGTGCATCTATTGCAACATTATCTTTTTTAATTTCATCTATTTGAGCTTGTAATTGTTTTTCTTCTTCAGATAATTCTTCTACATAGTTTGCTTTTTCATTTTTTGAAGTTTGTAGTTCTGAAGAAACTTTTTCTTTACTTGCTTTTGCATCTGTGAGTTCTTTTTTGCTTTGTTCTAATTCTTTTTTTGCATTTTCTATTTCTGTTTTTTGATTTTGTATTTCATCTAATAATTCTAAATCACATTCTGCAATTTCTGATATTATATAATAGCTTGATATAAAGTCTGTAACAGATTCAGAAGATAGTAATACATCTAAATATGTTGTGTCCCCTGCTTCATATAATGCAACAATTCTTTCTTCTAGCATTTTCTGTTGATTGTCATAATCCTCTTGTGCTTTATTTAACTTATTTGTTGCTTCTTCTATCTTTGTATTTGCTTCTTCTATTTGTGTATTTAGGTTAGAAATTTGAGACTCATATTCATCTATCTGATTATCTAATTCTTGTACTTGTTTTACGGTTTGATCTTTTATTTCTTGTACCTCTTCTTTTTTCTTTTCTGTCTCTGTTATTTTTTCATTATTTTCTTGTTTTTGGTTATTTAGCTCTGTTTCTGTTGCTGCATAAGAAAGATTTGCTCCTATTAAAAGAATTATAACTAAACATAATATTACTAATTTTTTTACAATATTTTTCATATGCTCCTCCAATTTACTTTTTTGTTATATTTTGTAAATTTTTCTAGGTTATTTTTTGGGGCAGTTTAAAACCGCCCTGATTATTCTTGTGTGTTTGTATTTTCGTTTACTGTGTTTTCTTTTGTTGTATTTTCATCATTTTCACTGTTTTTGTCTTCTTCTGAATTTGGTACTAGACCACTTGTTATATATGGCATTGGATTTGTAACAACACCATTTTTTCTTACTTCAAAATGAGCATGTGCTCCTGTTGAATATCCTGTTGACCCTACTTTTAACACTGCCTGATTTCTAGTTACTGTATCACCTACATTTACTAAAAATTCTGATCCATGTGCATATAATGTGCTTATTCCACCTCCATGGTCAATTACTACCATTTTTCCATATGCTACATTATATTCTGCTTTGACAACTACTCCATCATTTGCTGCTACAAAGTTTGCACCCATTGGTGCTGCTATATCTACTCCAGTGTGTAGTTTATAAACTTTTGTAATTGGATGAACTCTCATACCATATTCTGAACTTATTTTAGTATATCCTGGTACTGGCCATGCAAGTTCTCCACCTATATATTGTGTTAATTCCCCTTGTGATGCTAACTCTACTAATTGTTTATTTACTTCATCTAAAACTCTATTATATTCTTCTAGTTTAGTTTGTGTTTGTTTTTCTTCTTCTGATAATTTGCTTATATATGACTCTCTTAAGACTTTAGTTGTTTGTAATACTTTAGACGTTCTAGTTTGTCTTTCTATTATTGTTGCTAATTCTTGTTTTTCTTTTTCTAGTTTAGTTTTTGTATTGTCTATGTTATTTTTTCTTTCCGCAATTGTATTTAATATTTCTGCATCATATTCTGCAATTTCTGAAATTATATAATATGATGATATAAATTCTGAAATGCTGTTTGCACTTAGTAATACGTCTAAATATTGTGTGTCTCCAGCCTCATATAATGCTACAACTCTTTGTTCAAATAGTGCTTTTTGTGTTTCATATTTTTGTTCTTCTATTTTTTGTTGTTCTTCAAGTCCTTTTATAGTTTGTTGTAATGTTTGAACTTCATTTGTTGTTTCTTCTAGCTCTTGTTCTGCATTTGCTATTTTCTCGTCTAGTTTTTGTACTTGTTCTAGATTTTCTGTTATATCTAATTTTAAATCTGATAGTTGTTGGTTTGCCTCATCTATTTGTTCTTTTACTTCTTTTTGTCTGTTTTGTAAATCGTCTGCACTTCCAGTAATTACATTTTCTGATGTAGTATTATTTTCTTCAGTTGTATTATCTACTGCTAGAACTTTTCTAGTTGCTAGTCCAATTGTTGTACAACATAATACGCAAATTAATATCATATATAATGTTTTACGCATTTTACACTCCTTTATACTTTTAAATATTTTCTCATAGACATAACACTACCTAAAACTCCAATTCCTATTCCTAAAAGCATATATACAACAATTATTGATGATAGCATATCTCCAAAACTTGCTAAACTCATACCAATTAATTTCATAAATGCTACATCAACTAATTTTTGTGAGATTAAATTATATGCCCCACCTACAATTACAATTGAGATTATGCTTGCAATTATACCAATAACCATACCTTCTACAATAAAAGGCCATCTTATAAAACTATTTGTTGCTCCAACATATTTCATTATTGATATTTCTTTTCTTCTTGCATGTACAGTTAATTTTATTGTATTTGCAATTATAAATATTGATATTACAATTAATAAGATTAGAACAACTCCTGTTACAATTCTAATACCATTTGCTATATTTATTAGTGCTGATACAGTTTCATCACTACTTGTGATTTTTGCATAATTTGGTATTTTTTTAATTTGTTCTTGAATATCTTTACTTTGTGTTAAGTCTGATACTTTTACTAAATATGATGCCTTAAAAGCTTCTACATTAAATCCGTCTAAAACTCCTTGTTGGTCTTTTAATCTTTCTTTCATTGAATTTAATCCATCTTCTTTAGATATATACTCTACTGTTGAAATTCCTGGTATTTTTCTTATTTCTTCGCCAAATTGTTCTATTTCATCTTGTGTTGCATCAACTTTTACAAATACTTGAAATCCTTGTTCTGACTTTATATCATCTACAATATGATTAATATTTTCTCCCAATACTAAAAATATACCGAATATAATCATTGTAGCACACATAATCATGAGTGATGCTCCTGTAGATTTTTTATTTTTAAATACATTACTTATTCCTTCTCCTATTAAATAACCTAATCTATTATATTTCACAGTCATACCCACCTTTTTTATCATCTTTTACTATATTACCTTTGTTAATATGAATTACTCTTTTTTTCATTTGATTTACTATATCTTTTGCATGTGTTGCAACTACTACTGTTGTTCCTCTCATATTAATGTCATTTAGTAATGTCATTATATCCCATGCTGTTTCAGGGTCTAGGTTTCCTGTAGGTTCGTCTGCAATTAACATAGATGGATTATTTACTAATGCTCTTGCTAAAGCAACTCTTTGTTGTTCTCCTCCTGATAGTTCATTTGGATACATTTTTGCTTTATTACTTAAACCTACCAATGATAAAACCATTGGAACTTGTCTTCTTATATGTCTTGGTGTTGCCCTTACTATGTACATTGCATATGCTACATTATCATATACAGTTTTATCTGGTAATAATCTAAAATCTTGAAATACAACTCCCATACTTCTTCTTAAATATGGTACTCTACTTGGTTTTAAAAAAGTTGTATCTTTTCCATTTATTATTATATTTCCTGATGTTGGTTCTTCTTCTTTTAATATTAATTTTATCAATGTAGATTTTCCACTGCCTGAAGCTCCTACTAAAAAGGCAAATTCTCCTTTTTCTATTTTAAAACTAACATTTTTTACTGCCTTTGTTCCTGTATCATATTTTTTGCTTACATTTCTAAATTCTATCATTTTTAACATTCCTTTCAGCAGACTATTTTATTAGGATTTTTAATATATTTCATATTTATTTTTGTTAAATCTTATTTTTTTCCACATTATAAATAATAACAATAAAACACTTTTTTTGCAATAGTTTTATATCAAAAAATTAGTGGTATTTTTTGGTTTTTTGTTGTTAATTGCAATTATTCTCTCTTTTTTGTATATTTGCTTTTAATTCTTATTATTCACCTTTATTTTTTAAAAATTCTTCTACTATTTTTTCTGAATCTATTCCAAAGTATTTCATTAATTCTTCTGCTTTTCCAGATTTGCCAAAACAATCATTGATTCCTAGTCTAGTTAGTTTTGCTGGATTTAATTCTGTTAGAACTTCTGATATTGCAGATCCTAGTCCACCTATTATATTATGGTCTTCGACTGATACTAATTTCTTTGTCTCTAAGGCTGATTTTACTATTATTTGTTTATCAATTGGTTTTATTGTGTGAATATCTACAACTCTAACATTTATTCCTTTTTCTAATAAGATTTTTTGAGCTTTTACACTCTCACTAACCGTTACTCCTGTGCAAAATATTGTTCCATCTTGTCCATCTCCTATTTGTACAGCTTTTCCTATCTCAAAGTTTTCATTTTTAGAATATACTTGGTCTGTGGCTAATCTGCATAAACGCAAATATACTGGTCCCTCTATATTTGAAATTTCATTTACTGCCCATTTTGTTTGGATATCATCACATGTACTTATTACTGTCATATTTGGTATTGTTCTCATTAAAGATAAATCTTCTATCATTTGGTGTGTTGCCCCATCTTCTCCTACTGTCACTCCAGCATGTGTTGCACATATTTTAACATTTAGCTTTGGATAACATATACTATTTCTAATTTGGTCATATGCTCTTCCTGCACAAAACATTGCAAATGTACTAATATATGGTATTTTACCACATGTTGCAAATCCTGCTGAAGTTGATACCATATCTTGTTCTGCAATTCCTATATCAAAAAATCTATCAGGAAATTTTTTTGCAAATATATCTGTTTTTGTAGCAGATGATAAGTCTGCATCTAATACTACTATATTTTGGTTTTTCTCCCCTAATATAGCAAGTTCCTCTCCATAACTTTGTCTTGTTGCCTTTTTTTCCATTTTTGATCACATTCCTTTTATATATATTTTTTTGTTACGATTTACATCTATATAGATAAAAATGGTAGGAATATAGGAAAAAAAGGTCTAACTATTATCCCTTTTGTTCCTTTTTTTCCTACTATTTCCCCTTTTACTAATCTAAATATGCTGAGAATAAGAAATTTCCCATATAAACTTGTACACATGGTACTAATACAACTATTACAAAGAATATTAATACAACACCAACTATTGCATACACAATTTGTGGTAATGTCTTCATTATCTTATCTAACATATCATCTATATCTATTTGTAGATATTCATTTAATTTTTCAATCATTTCTGCTAAGTCTGTTTCCATCCCAATTTTTAACATTTCTGTAACCATTGGTTTACACAATCCTGAACTTTCAAATGGTTCTATCCATGATGAACCAATAAGGATATTGTTTATTGAGGTTTCAATTATTCCTCTTAAAACATAGTTTTTAACTACATTTTTACTTACATCAAGTGAATCTTGAATCCTCATTCCATTTTGTAAATTCAAATGCATTGCTTTCATAAGTCTTGAAAAATCTAAAGCAAATATTAATTGTCCAAATACTGGTGCTTTATATTTAAAATAATCAAAATTGTATCTTCCTCTTGGTGTTCTAATATACATCATAATTCCTACTATAACTCCAATAATAAGGATTACAGGTATATACCAATATGCAATTGCGACATTCATTACTTTTTGGAACCACAATGTTATTGGTGGTAAAGTATCTTTTGTTCCTAATTCTTCATATACTCCTTGTATTGCTGGTATTGCAACAAGTGTACCTATAACTAACATTACTATAATTAATACAAATTGTATTATATTTGGAATTAAAATATTTCTTAGTCTTTTCTTTATTCTATTTGTGTCATCTAAGTATTTTACAGCTTGTTCTAATGAATTTGTAAGTGATCCTGATAATTCTCCTACTTTTATCATATTTGTATAAATATATGGAAATATATTTGAATAATATTCCATTGTTGTATACATGTAATCTCCTGCTTCTATACCTGCTAATATATCTTCTAATACTCCTTTAAACATTAGATTATCAGTACTATCTATAATTGTTCTTAATGCATGTACATTATTAAAATTTGCTTTTTTTAATACATATAGGTCTTGTGTAAAAACTACTATATCTCTTGGTGTTATTTTCTGATTTGTTGTTAAATATTTTTTTACTTTTTCTGAATTAGACATAACTTTTGATTTATCTATATTTGTAGTTGTAAAATTTTTCATGTATTCATCCATGGCACTAATGTTTTTCTTTGCTTTTTTATTCTTGGTTGTAAATAGGTCTTTTTCTACACTTATTGGTATCATTTCGCTTCTTTTTATTCTTTTAATTAAGCTCTGCTTGCTATCTGCTTCTACCTTGTTTTTTACAACTACCCCATATTTAGTCATTGCTTTATATACATAGCTAGGCATTTTTTACCTCCTGTTATCTTCCCTTTTTTATTTTTAATTGCATTATAGTTCTATTTAATGTTTCTATATTTTTCTCTTCTAATTGTAATTTTGCTTGTTCTAATGTTATTTTATCATCAACAAATGCTTGTGCAAGTGAATTTATTAATCCAATACTTCCTTTTTCTGATCCACTTTGTATTGCATCTTCTATTTCTGCTATACTTATCTTATCTTTTCTTATAATTCCTGAAATTATATTATCTACTACCATTACTTCAGGTATTAATGTTAATTCACCATTTTTGTCTTTTAGTAATCTTTGTGATATTACTAATTTTAACAATGTTGACAAAAGATATTTTATACTTGCTTGATCTCTAACTTCATAAAAATTTATCATTCTATCTATTGTTTCTGCACATGATTTTGTATGGAGTGTTCCTAATACTAAATGTCCTGATTCTGCCATTTCTATTGCTGCTTCCATTGTTACTTTGTCTCTTATTTCTCCTATTACTAATATGTCACAATCTTCCCTTAATGAGTTTTTAACACCATCACTAAATGTTAATGTATCTTGTCCTTTTCCTACTTCTTTTTGTATAACTATTGATTTTTTTGATTTATGCCTGTATTCTACTGGATTTTCAAGTGTTAATATTTTCTTTTTTTGTGTTTCATTTACATCATTTATTAATGCATTTAATGTTGTTGTTTTACCTGAATTTGTTTTACCTGTAACTAATATTAAGCCTTGTGTTTGGTTCATCATTCTTTTTACTATATCTGGTACTCCTAATTCTTGATATGTTGGTAATTCATTTTTTATTAATCTTAATGTATATATTGGTGTATCAAATGAGTTAGATATATTTACTCTAAAACGTATTCCTCCATATTCAAATGATGTATCTAATTTTCTTGTCTCTCTAAATACACTATCTTTATCAATATTTCCGCGAATTAAATAATCATAAATATCACTCATATCATCTTGTGTTAAAACATCCATATTTTCTAATGTAGTTAATTCTCTTGCAATTCTCAAAACAGGCTTATTGTCACATACTAAATGTATGTCTGATGCATCCTTCTTTATTGCAGTATCTAATATTTTATTCATATTTAACATAAATTTTCAGTCCTTTCTAGTTAATATAATAATATTTTATTATTTAATTCTTCTAGTGTTGTTATTCCATCTAATACCTTTTTAATTCCGTCTACTACTAATGGTCTATATCCTTGTTTTAGTGCTTGTTCTTTTATTTCTAAACTTGATGCGCCTTTTGTTATTAGTGATTTTATTTGGTCTGTAATATCTAATATTTCAAATATACCAATTCTATTGTAATATCCTGTATTATTACAATAATCACATCCTACTGCGTCATAAGTTTTTAATCCTGAAAAGTCTATATCTTCCCCATATTGGTTCATTATTTCAGTAATTATTGTTTTTTCTTTATCATTATATTCTCTTTCTCTTCTACATTTATGGCATATTCTTCTTACTAATCTTTGTGATACAGATGTTGCCAATATACTTGCTATATCATAATTTGATACACCCATTTTTCTTAAACGGTTTATTACTTCTATACTATCTATTGTGTGTATGGTTGATAATACATAATGTCCTGTTTGTCCAGCTTGTATTGCTATTTCTGCTGTTTCTAAATCACGTATTTCTCCAACTAATATAACATCAGGATCTTGTCTTAGAACAGTTCTAAGTGAACTTGAAAATGTTGCTTTTGATCCTATTTCTATTTGGTTTAGTCCATCTATACGTATCTCTACTGGATCTTCAATTGTAGTTATATTTATTTCAGGTCTATTTAAATAATCTATTATACTATATAATGTTGTTGTTTTACCTTCTCCTGTTGGTGCTGCAATTATGGTTATACTATTTCTTTTGTTAAAACTTTTTCTAACACTTTCGTCTGTTCCAGGATATCCAAGTTCAAATATTTTTCTTATATCTGTGTTTTTCTTTAATAATCTTAATACAAATTTTTCACCATATATATTTGGTTGTGAAGATACACGAATATTGTAGTTTTCGTATATTCCAATTCTACCATCTTGTGGTTCTTGCTTTTCTTGGTGCATATTAGATATTGCCTTTAATCTACCTATTATTTGTTGTTGTTTATCTTTTTTTATTTTTGCTGCTGTATATAATTCTCCATCTATACGATATCTAATTCTTAATCCTTCTTCTAATGGTTCTATGTGTATGTCACTTGCACGTCTTTCTATTCCTGTTTTTATAATGCTATCTACTAACTCAGTTGTGGTTGTATTACTGCTGTTTCCTGTTTTTGTAATATCTTCACTTACCTCTCCGTCTAATGATTTTAATAATTTTACTATTTGTTGTTCAAATGTAATATATGGTTCCATTACTAATCCTTTATTAAGAACTAGTAAACGGATTGCATCCATTTTTTTATTATTTACAGTATTGGCGAAACATACTTTTATTTTACCATTATTAATATCAAAAGGTATAGCCTTATTTTGTTTTGCCATATCTGTTGAAATATAGTCATTTATATTTATTTTTATTTGATCACTTGTTAATAATATTCCCTTTGTTCCTAATATATCTCCTATAGCTTTTATTAGGGTATTGGGATCACATACTTTTAGTTCATATAAAATATCTCCTAATTTCATATTAGGGTTTTTTCTTTGAAAATCTAGTGCTTTTTCTATATCATTTTCTGTTACTATACCTCTTTTTACTAATTCTACACCTATTGGTTGCTTTCTACGCAATTCCATAATTTGTTTCTCCTTTCTAGTAAGTATTCATATAAAATTTTAAAGAATTATTTCCGATTTTCCTAAATTCACCTGACACAAATTGAATTTCTATTAATTCCCTGTTATCAATATCTAATGTATACGAAAAACTACAACTATCTATGTTATCACATATTTTTACATCATTTTTGTATAAAGTTTTATCATTTTGTGAGTATTTATATATATTTCCATTTGAAAATTCTATATAATTTATTTCTTGCTCTGTATCTGCTCTTACTACTTCATTTCCTTTTTCTTGTATATCTTGTACAAAATAACTCACAAAAGTTGCATATGTTGAGTTATTTTCTTGTTTTTTCATTCCTTCTTTTATTTGTTTATTAAAATATATTGATAAAGTTGAGAGTGTTGAGATTACTATTAATACAGCTATAACATATATTATTACAGAAGTTGTTGTTATACCTTTTTCCTGTTTCATACTAATCTCCTTTCGTCTTTATTGTTGACAGT
Organism: uncultured Clostridia bacterium; assembly: GCA_944388015.1. Lineage (GTDB taxonomy): Bacteria > Bacillota > Clostridia > TANB77 > CAG-508 > CAG-269. The sequence goes on from CALXHD010000017.1 coordinate 14,043, forward strand.
GTTATTGTTTTATTTTTATTGTCTTGCTTATATTGTATTTCAACTGTTACTTTCTTTAATACTTCTGCTTCTTTTCCTTTTCCTTTTTCTGTTTCTGTATAGTCTTGAACTGTTATTGTTCTATAATATGGTGTGTTTTCTCCATTTTTGTCTGTTATATACCCATCTGATAGGTTTTGTATGTCTTGTATTTTGTCTGTTCCTACTTTTGGTAATATACTAAAATCTGAACCTTTTATTGTTTCTATCGTATCTATTGCATAATATAAAGCTTCATTATCCCTTTGTATATTACTATTGCTTTTTTCTATACTTCCTGATATTACTGTAATAATTGTTATGAATATAGATATTAAGATAACAGATAAGATAATATCAACAATTGTTATACCATTTTCGCTATTCAAATTCATATTTTTTATCATTCCTTTTTTAATTGTATAGACCTTGTCGGTATAATATTTGATTTATATTGCTTATATTAAAAATTTGTTACATAATAATATATATATAAATATTATTATATCTGCAACTGCAAGCATAAATCCTATTGGTAATTTTGGACCTATATTTTCCTTTAATATATGGTTTTTCTTATTATATATTTTTTTGCATAATATGCATATGGCAAATGTTAATAATACTAATGTTATTGCCATATATGTACATAGTTCACCACTAAATATTGCCATTATTATTGTTGTTAATATTATTCCATTTGTGTATTTATCTTTTGCATATTTTCTTAATGTAATATTGTCTATTATTAATATTATAATATATACTAATAAATACATAGCATATCTATATATATTAGTTTCATCTACTATGTATAGATATATCATATATAGGATTGATATTATTATTCCATATGCGGTTACTTTTTTATCTATTATTTTGCTTTCTTTGTCTATTCCTGCCATTAATACTATAAATGTAAAATATAATATAAAGAAACAAAAATCTATTAATTTTAATACTTGTAAATTTTCTAAATCAAAATTCCACAAATATGCTATAAGTAAAAAGAATATCCCTGATATTAGTTCTATTATAAAATAGCGTGGTCTTATTTTTTCTTTACAATAACGGCATTTTCCACCTAAAAATATATAGCTAAATAAAGGGATTAGGTCCCAAAAACCTAGTTTATGTTGGCATTTTGGACAATATGAATGAGTATGTGTTATATCTTGTTTTTTTGGTATTCTATATATTGCAAGTGTATAAAAACTACCAAATAAGATACCTATTATAAATATTAGTGTGTAAAATATTATCTCCATTTTTTAGGCTTTCCTTTCCAAAGGCTTAAATTAGTCATATAATAATTATTTTAATAATATATTTGAAGCCTTTTCACCCTTTATTTATTTTTTTAGGCATATACTTTGTATATGCCTATGTCTTTAGTATTTTATATAATTATTCTGCGTCTGATGTTACGTCTCCTGTCCATCCTGTTATTTTACCATTAGCATCCATTGTTGCTTCTAAAGTTGTTCCTTTAATATCTGTTACATTTGTTGTTATTTTAGTTTCTGTTACGTTAGCAACTACATCTCCAGCTTGTGTTGATTCTAGATTTGCTGCAATATAATCTGCAATTGTTGAACCATCTGTTATTAAATTAGATGAATCTGCTACATATTTATCTGCATAATAATCTGTTATACACTCATTTACTCCTAAAAGTACTAATTCTTTTGCTGTAGCAATGTTTGTTGCATATTTAGATTCTCTACCTCTTACTAATATACCATTTTCTCCTGATAATGCTGCTAAAGTAACTCCTGCTAAAATTAATAAAACTATAATTGTTATTACTAGTGCTACTAGTGTTATACCTTTTTGATTATTTTTCACTTTAAATCCTCCCTATTATTTTTCTTTATTTTTGCCAATTAATGACATTTAATCTGTTGTTGCCGCTCCAGTCCATTGTGTTATTGAACCGTCTGTGTCAATTGTTGCAGTTAATGTTGCTCCTTTTGCATCTGTTACATTTGTTGTTATTGTGCTATCACTTGCACTTGCAATTACACTTGAAGCTTGTGTTGATTGTATATTTTCAATTATATATTCTTGTATTGTTTTTTCTCCAACAGATGATGTATTTGCTACATATTTATCTGCATAATAATCTGTTATACATTCATTTATTCCAAGTATAACTAATTCTTTAGCACTTGAAATATCTGATGCATATTTAGATTCTCTAGCTCTTACTAATATACCATTTTCTCCTGATAAAGCTGCTATTGTTATTCCTGCTAATATTAGTAAAACTATTATTGTGATTACTAAAGCTACTAGTGTAATACCCTTTTGGTTATTGCTTTTCATGAACTCATCCTCCTTTTCTTTAGAATTATATCTTGACTGTACCCCTTTCTAAGTACAATGTTAATAACTTATTTAATTCCTTTATCAGGATAATAATTTGTACTTGTATTATCGTCTGATGAAGAATTATTTTCTGTTTCTATATCTTTTGTTGTGTTCGTATTTGTGTTTTTCTTTGTTCCATTTTCTGTTTTTGTATCTGATTCTGTATCTTTTGAACTCGAGTCTTCTGAGCTTGTACCTGTTGAGCCTGATGAATTTTGTGTGGTAGCATTTTCACTTGATGTGCTACTAGAAATTACATCACTAAATGGATTTTTTCTTCCAGCTTTATAATCACTTGTTTGCTTATAATTATTTAAATCTGTTGATGTAACTTCATATGTTAAGATTACTTCATCTTGTTCTATTTCTGCTTTTTCTTCTAATGCCTTTTTAGTTTCTTCAGAAGCTGTATATGTTATAGTTTCAGGAACTACTTTGTTCATAGGAACATAATCATATAGCAATACTCCTAATATCAAAATTATTGCGAGTGTGAGCAATAATATTATAATTATTTCTTTTAAAACATTTTTTGCCATAACATACTCCTTTTCCATTAAAGTTTTTGTTTAATCAATTGTATTTGTTGTCTTCACTGTATTTGTTGTATTTGTTGTCTTAGTTGTATTTGTTGTTGTATTATTAGTTGTGCTACTGCTTGTGTTTCGTGTTGAATTTGTTGCACTTCCTGCTGTAGTACTATCTTCATATACTTCTTCATTTGATGAAGTTGTCATTGCTGTTATTCCAGATATTGCTATATCTTTTGTTACAAATGTTGCTTCAACTTGTGAACCATTATCTATCGGTGTCATTTTAAAATCTTCTATTTTAAATCCAAGGTCTGAATTATCTTCTAAGTCAGATATATATAGGGAAATTCCTACATAGCTTCCTCTTACTGTAAAGTTTATATTATAATATTTGTAATTTGATGGTTCTGTTGATGTTAATGTTCCATTTGTTAATTTGAATACTGCTGTTAACCCCTCATCTGTTGCTAGTGTTCCTAGTCTTGACCATAATTTGTCTACTGTATATTTTTGTGTTTGTAATGATGCTGCAACTTCACTATCTGTACTTACAGCTACCATATCTTCATATTTTTGTTTCTGTTCTTTCATTTTACTTATATCTGTTTCTAGTTCTGATAATTTATTAGGATATTCAGTGCTAACAAGCTGTGTTGCTTCTGTTAATTTTTTTTCTAACGCTTGATCTTCTGCTTGAATTTCTTTAACACCTAATATATTAATTCCTCCAATGTGTAATCCTTGAATTATTGTTACAATTGTTAGTGCTAAAACAAGGATTATTACTATGCTTAATAATAATTTTTTCATGGCAACTCTCCTTCTATCTCTACAGTTACAACATCTCCGTTTTTTTGGCCTGATGTTGATAACACATTATTTAAAATCACATCTGTTTTTATGCTTCCTATCAAAAATGCAATTTGTTCATATTTTGGTGATTTAACTGTTATTGATACTTTATTTGATTCTGTATTCTCAATAGATGTTATTTGCACATTTGATGGTATAACATTCATTAATTGATTTAATAACCCTGGTATTGCACCTTTTACCTTATTTTTTTCTTCTAGTCTGTTATTTAATTCTTCCAAATTTAATATTCTAGTTTCATAATCACTTGCTACTTTTTTAATTGATTGATCATCTTTTTCTGCTGAAGCTATTTGAGCCTCTGAATTACTTATTGAGCTTAATGTTTCATCTGTCTTTTTCTTATATTCATTTTTTAATAATGTAGAAAATCCACAATATACTATAAATACTATTAGTAATCCTATTGCTGTATTTAGCAATCCTTTTTCAACTTTGTCAAATGGTTGTTTTAAATCATTTACAAATAATTTATTTATGAATTGATTTCCTTTTGATTTTTTTCCTTTTCCAGGGCTTCCTATATCTGTTGTAAGGAAATTCTTCATTTTTTCATTAAATGCTTCTTTTTTGAAATTCATCTGTGAAATTCCTTCTCCTAAGCCCATTAATGCAATTGATATTGCTGAATTCACCTCTATATAGTCTTTTAAATTTATATTTGGTGTATTTCTTACAAAATCAGGCTTTAATATTTCACATTTTACCCCTTCTAAATATTCTTGGAAATATAAGTCCACATTATTTATTAGTGAAGCTGTTCCTGTAATATAAACAGTTTCTATTTTTTCTATGCTTTCATTTATTGTTTTTTGTACTTGTCCTACTATTGGATATAAAACAGGCATTATTTCTTCTAAATATCCTGTTTGTTCATCTGATAACTCTTTTCCTTCTGATGTATATATTGTTGTTTCTTTACATATATCATAAGCCTTTGAATAAGAATTTTCTTTTAAATTAATTTTATCTAAAAAGTCTGCTGTACCTTGTTCTAAAACTTTTATGTCATAAATATTTTTATTTATAATTGTTGTAATTGTTGTTTTCGCTTCTAAATTTACTATTAAAGAATTTGTTTCTAATACTTTATTTGTCAAATTGGTTATTGCAATTGGTAATGGATATATTCCTGCTAATCTATAACCATTTAATAATTGTATTTCTTTGTTAAGTTCTATCTTATTACTTGTTACATGTAATACTTTTAACTTGTCTTTGTCCTCTATGTTTTCTACAACTGCATATCTTGCTTCAAATACATTTGGGTTATAACCTTTGTCATTACAGTATGATTCAAATTCTGTCTTAATTGCTTTATCCAAATCATTTTTACTAAGCATTGAAAACATATTAAAATATTGGTACGTTTCTTCAGACAAATTTATGCAAACAGGTATTTTATAGCTATATGTTTCTTCTATTACTTGCCTTATTCCATCTTCTATTTTATCATAGAATTTTATTCCAAATGCTTCCACTTTCTTCAAGTTTTTATCTTTAGAAACTTTAGCATATTTTATTAAATTTTTTTCGATATATAAACCTAAACAACTCGCCATTTTCTACTCCTTTTTCTATTACTATGATTTGCATAAATGCTAAAAACATACTGTTTTTATTTTCTTATTTTTCAATTTTTTTCAAATATTTTCTCTTATATTTTATCTTTTTTTACTAAAATGTCAATACATTTAATCTAATTGTAATATAACTGTAATATTGATGTAATATTAAAGATTATTATAACAAAACTTATCTTTTCTTTGTTATTTTTGCTATAAAAAAACCATCTTGTATATTATTTGGATAAATGTTTAAAAAGCTGTTTTTTTCATTTATTTTTTCTATTTCAAAATTCTTATTTTGATCTAAAAACTCCATTATGATTTTATCATTTTCCTCTTTAAAAATACTGCAAGTTGAGTATATAATAATTCCTTGTTTTTTTAAATATTTTGAACATGTATCTAGAATTCGTCTTTGGATTTTTGTTATTTCTTCTATATCTTTTTCTTGTTTTTGCCATTTTATGTCAGGTTTCCTCTTTATTACACCAATGCCTAAACATGGTACATCTAGTAGAATTTTGTCGAATTTTTCAACATAGTTTGGATCAAAAATTGACGCATCTTTTACTTTTGTATCAATTATACTTATTCCTAGTCTTTTTGAACTCTCATTTATTAAATTTATTCTATGTTTATGTAAATCCCATGCTTCAATTTTCCCTATATTTTGCATTAACTCCGCTATATATGTTGTTTTTCCTCCGTGGAGCAGAACATGCATCTAGAATTTTTTCTTTTTCCTTTGGATTTAACAAAAATGCTGACATTCCAGCAGATAAATCTTGCACAGTTATATATCCCATTTTAAAGATATCTAGGTTTTCTATGTTTTTCAAGTTATTTAATATGTAAAAATCTTTTCCTATTTCCTGTATTATATCTTTATTTTCATAATCTTTGTCTTTAATATATTCAGATATTTTTATATATTCAATTTTTTGTTCTTTAAAAAGTTTTTCTAAATTTTTTTCATTTATTTTTAGCCTATTTATTCTTACTGTTATTTTTGGTTTTTGATTTAAATTTATGCAAATTTTTTCTACTTTTTTTATATCTTTTATTTCTTTCACTAATTGTTTAACTATCCAAATTGGCATTGATGTCATTTTTGATATTCTTTCTTCTTGATTAGAAATTTTTGCAAGTTCTAGATAATCTTGTTTTTCTACTTTTCTTAGTATTGCATTTACAAAATTACTGCTTACTGTGTGTCCATATCTTTTTGCAAGTGTTACACTCTCATTTACTGCTGCTGATTTTGGTATTTTATCTAGAAATACTATTTGATAAATTCCCATTTTTAATATATTTTTTATCCATGGTGAAATTTTTTTTAATTTTATTTTTGAATATTTTTTGATTATTTCTTCTAATGTTAAATTCCACATTGTTACACCATATGTTAGTTCTGATATTAATCCAATATCTTTTGAATTAAGATTTTGTTTGTTTTCTTTTATATATTTGTTTAATATTATATTTGAATATGCTTTTTCTTTTTCTATTTCATATAAGATTTTAAGTGCTATTTCTCTTGTTTTATCTATCATTTTATTCCTCCTATTTTCTATTTTAATATATATTATTTTTTTATAAATTGCAACTCATATCAAAATCTTGTATATTTTTTTTAAAATTGGGTAAAAATACTATCAAATTATTTTTTGGAGGTATGTTATGGAAATAGAAAAACATTTAACTATCACTGGTAATTCAAATGTCTCATGGAAGGATGCAATTGTAAAGACTATATTGGAGGTATCTAAGAGTATTGATTATCTATCTACTGTAAAAATCTTAAATCAATATGCAAAAATTGATGGTAATAAAATTGCAGAATATTTTGTCGA
>CALXHD010000018.1 GCA_944388015.1 uncultured Clostridia bacterium
TTAGGCAACAAAAAAATCAACCAGATTTTATTTTCTGATTGATTTTGTATCAACTCTGTTCTATTAGTTCGAACAGAAACGTCATTGGTGCGATTCGTAGACAGGTATGCGAAAAAACGCACCATTTATTTATCATTTCATAAAATTCAATTTACTATAATTAATTTAACATAATTCTTGGTATTTTGCAAGAGATATTTTTATTTTTATATAAAATTAATACTTTTTAAATCTGCTTTTAAAAAATTTCAAAATTTTTTCAATAAGAGTTTCCTTTTTATATTCCACCATAGCAACATTTGCTTTCTCTTTTTCATAATTATACTCTTTTTGTTTATTTTTAAATATATCATTTGGATCATATTTTTGTCTTAATTCTTCTTCATATTGTTTTATTTCTTGTTCTTCTTGTTTGAGCAATTTATTACGTTCTTCATTACTACATAAATAATCCCTATATATAATACCTAACATTTCCTTTGTTTCTTTTCTAATATTTTGTTCTCTTATTGGTATTTTAGGATTGATATTTGATACATAATTATTAGATTTATTTTTTTCAATAAAATTTATAAAACTTTTACTTATTTTTTCTCTCATTTCAATCGGCATCATTTTAATTATGATACTAATATCTACATATACCTCAGAATTTATACTATTCATGTGTTTTTTCACCTTCTTTTGATTTTTGCATTATAATATCTTTTTTTAGTTGCTCATATCTCTTTTTCCTATCTCTAGCAGATGTTTCTTTATAAGCACTTTCCATATCTTCCATTGTAACCAAATCATTATGTTCTTGCAATTCCATATCAATACTTTGGATATATTCTTGCATTTTTTTGTTATATTGTTCTACTGGTACATCATATATGTATCCAGTAGATTGCTCTATAAAATGCTGACTTAGATATGCCAAATATTCTAAACTGATTTTTTTATTATCTGTAGGTATTTCTTGGTTATTATGTATTTTCTCTATCATAGACGGAATTTCTTCAACAATTTGATAATATGGCAATCTATAAAAAATTTCTTTGATTGCATCTTGAGATAATGTTTTAGAAAATTCTTCTCTAGCTATTTGAAGTTTTTCCTTATTCAAATCTAGGTATTTTTGTCTGTCTATCATTAATATAGGTATATTATGTGTTCTAGCTGCTAAAAGCGATTTTTCATTTATTTTTCCATCAAAACATACTATACAAGAGGGTAAAGTCCTATCAGTTCCATTTTGTTCTCTTAGTTCATTGGCTTTATCAATGCTTGTTTCTTTTCTTTTTTGTACTACTTCATTCCAATAATCAGGGCTAGTCCAATATGCTAAATCTTCTGATGATCTTAATCTACAATGGCTACTCTTGGCTTCTAAATGTCCTTTTCCATGTTCAACCATCATATCTGATGAATCCATTTTTATAATTCCATTATAAGGTATTTGTGTAAATCCATAAAAAACAGCATCATCATCTATTTCTTTTAAGGTATTCCCTTCATATAAATCAAATATTTTTTTCTTTTGATTTGCTCTATATTCTTCTTCATCTTCTTTTGAACTAAAGTATATAAAACCGAGATTCATGTTCTCGTTGTAAAGGTCTAAATAAAGCTGCTATTTTTCTATCAGTAATAAGAGTAGTTGAAATAGTATTACTTCCTTCGGATAAACTCCATTGTTCAGGATTGTTTAATATTTCATTTGCAATACCATTCATATTAAAGTCAAAATTAAATATTCTATGAACACAAATATTAAAACTTTGTCCTGATAATTTTAAAACTTTAACACCTTTGTATTCTGATTGCTTGATTGTATCATCTTCTAAATCAAGCATTTCATCATTATAAATCTCTGAATACATTTGTGATATTTTTTGTTTAGTTTCATCTAAATCACATATTGTTAAAGGAATTGAAGAAAATAATGTTCTTAATTGTTCAATATCTTCAATACTATTAATTCTATTATATAATTCATATCGCTTTTTTACATCACTATTTATCGGATTATCTTTTTCATTCCTTTCAGCATAATCACTTAATTCAAAAATATTATTATTACAATATTCCTCAATAAATTCTTCTATTTTTTCATTTGAAGTATTAAAAAGCATTTCATTATAGATTTGTTTAATTTCTTCACTTGTTGTAGCTTGTTTTATTTTGGTAGCATAATAATCTCTTACTAATTCCTCGTAGTTTTGTAAATCTTCTACGCTATTAATTCCAAACTTATTGCCTGTTGAAATTATTGATTTTAACTTTTCTTCATCTATTGTTAATCCATCAAAATTATTTGTATTTATTAGTAAATCTTCAATTTTATCAAAAGTACTGATAGCATTTTGTATATTTTCTAAGTTATTCCCATATAGATTAGAATATTGCTCAATATATTTAATTAGATAATCTAGTTTGCCATCATTTCTTATTTGAATTATTTTATCAATATTTCCAGTATTATATTCTAAAAGACTATTTATTATATTAATATCCAATTTCACAAATTCAGAATCCATCAATAATTCATATCTTAGATTAGGATTATCCATTTTTAACTCAGGTCTTACTTTTTTTATCCTATCTAATGATTCATAAAATTGTTTCATTAAAGGATTATCTTTATCTATTAGTTTATAATTTTGAAAATCTGCTTTTATAACAACTTCAAGTAAATCAGCAGTTAAATGATTAGATATTTTATCCAAATATTTTGAAAATGTATGGGGATATTTTTTTACATATTGAATAATATATTGTGGATTATCTCTTATTGAAGCATCTTTTATATATGGAAGATAGTATATATTTTGTTCTATTAAATATTGACACAATTCATGATCTTCTTGTACTTCTTTTATTGAAAGTAAATAAATATTTCGTTGTTTTGTTTTTTCAAGTTTGGAACCTTTTGTAGGTATTTTTTCGCCTTTTATATAACTTATTGTTAGGTTTTTAATATAATCGTTATCTAATGAAATTCCCCTTAACATTAATAAAACATCATTGTTTTTATTTACTAATTCATTGGCAAATTTTTCGTCCTTAAACATTTCTCTAATATCTGATACGGAATCTAAATATTTGTCATCAATCAATAATACTTTTTTTTGAATTTCTAATGGTAAATCAAACATTATTGCAGATTCAATTTTCAATATTTCTAAAACAAAATCTATGTCACCTAAATATTGTTCTGCACCTTGTGGCAATTCATAATTTTCTTTTACATATTCTAATATTTCTTCTTGACTCATGTTTTTCTCCTATATATTTCTTCATATATATTTTTTTATATAAATCAACTTTAATAATTAAACATCATGCTCTAGTTATTTTTATCATCATTATTCAATCTTAAATTTGTTTTTTCTTCTTCAATTGCATCAATTAGCTCTTTTTCAGTAGGTAAGTGTAATTTGTATTCAGAAGAAAATATTGTTTTATTATCTTCTGGAAGAGTATATTTTACTATTGTTTCATTTTTGTTTGTTGATAGTAATATTCCAACTGTAGAATTTTCATCTTGTTGTTTAATTTCTCTATCATAGTAATTGACATACATTTGCATTTGTCCAATATCTTGATGTGTTACTTTTCCTATTTTTAAATCTATTATTACAAAACATTTTAATAATCTATTATAGAAAACTAAATCAGGGTAGAAGTGGTCTTCTTCTAATGTCAGTCTTACTTGATTTCCAACATAACTAAACCCTTTTCCTAATTCCAATAAAAATTCTTTTAAATGTTCAATAATATTCTTTTCTAAATCTGACTCCAAATAATCTGTATTTTCTTTTATATCTAAAAATTCTAAAACAAACGGATCTTTTACTAAATCTTTACTTGTCTTCAATATTTGTCCTTTTTCAGCTAATTCTAATATTTTTTCTTTATTGGCAGACAATGTTAGTCTTTCATATAGCAATGAATCTCTTTGTCTTTGAAGTTCTCTAACACTCCATCTAGAATTTATACATTCATTTAAATAAAAATTTCTTTTTGGCTCTTCATCTATTTTTATTAATTCTAAATAATGTGACCAACTTAATTTGGCAGACACTGTCTTCCAAATTGGATACATTAAATAAAATTTTCTCATAGTTCTAAGGTTTCTTGAAGAAAAGCCTTTTCCAAATTCATTAGTTAGTTTTTGAGATAATTTATCAAGCACAGCATCTCCATATGTTGCACGTTCATCTCCTTTTTGAATTTCCATTATTGTTTTACCAATGTTCCAATATAAATTAAGCATTTCAGTATTAACAGCACTATATACTCTATTTCTACTATTGATAACCATATCTTTAATATTATCAAATAGGCTATCAATATTATAATTATTATCTATTAATTTATTATCCATTAAATATCCCTTTCGATTTTTATTATAAGTAACATCATTATATCATAGATTTTTATTTTTGTTACAATTTTATAAATATTATCTCAAATATTTTCTTGATTTCTTTTTACTCTGCTTTAATTCATTTTGCTTTTGTCGTTCTTGTTCTTTCTTCATAGCTTTTTCATACTCTTTTTGCCACAAAATGGTACGTTTTTCAATTTTATAGCAATTTTGAATATCAGTATTTAATTGTTTTATTTTAGGAGCAAGTATTTTAAGTTCTTCATCAAATTTATCTATATCTTCTTGTTTCGTAGATTTTCTCCTCTTTCTTTGTAAGTTTTCTCTTGTTCCTTTTAATGTTCTTACTTCATCTTCTAATTTAGTTCTAAAAGTGTTTAAATCGTCTAATGAGCCAATTTTATTTTCACTTAATAAAACTGCTTGTCTTGATAATTCGTTCATATATTTTACTTCAATTCTCATTTCTTTAGTTAGTTTTACTCTTGCTTTTCCAAAATCCATTTTAGCAGGTAGTGGGTCAATCTTTAATAACAAACAGAATAATACATATAGTAATGGTAATTTCTTAATTTCATTTTTTCTTTTTATTTCAAGCATTTTTATATATTCTTCTTTAGACATTTTATAATTTTTACCATATTGAGCTATATTTATATTTTCATAATCTAAAATTCTATCTATAACCTTATCATGTGAATAATTATCTCCAAAAAATTTTTGTAAATAAACTTTTCTATTTCTAGTATTATCAATAATAACAAGTCCTTGTTCATAAGTATTTGAATAGCTATATCCTAATTCTTCTAATCTTATTTTAAAATCTTTTTCATACAAGGCTTTTTCAATAAATCTATCAACATCACTTTTTACCATTTGCATATATGGATTTTCTTTTGTAAATCTTTTATAAGCACCTTTATGTTTCCATATTTTATCTTCTAATACAGATAGTCCATAATATTGGCAAATACAATCTGACACAATTCGCAAATAATCTCTTGATGCATGATAATCATAAAACTTTTTACCAGTCTTTAATGATACAGAATTTATTACTATATGATTGTGAACATTATCTGTATTAAGATGTGTTGCAACTACAACTTCAAAATCTTTGCCAAATACTTCATTTACATATTCTAGTCCAAGTTCGTGAGCAACCTCTGGTGTAACTTCTCCTTCTGCAAAAGATTGGATTAGATGATAACCTATGATTTTTTCTTTCCCTTTATTAAATCTATTTTTTGTAGCTATCATTTCTTCATAAGCAGTTTCAGGTAAACAATTTACACCAGATACATATTTCATTTCATCAGTTTTATCTCCATTCATAACATATTCAATTAAACCATTTAAATTTGTTGTTCTATTATATAATTGTGTAACAGCCATAATCAAACCACTCCTACAAATATTTTTTTCTTAAATCTGAAATAATATCTTTAACTTCTTTTTCAAAAATCTTTAATAAATCTATATCAATTGCTCTTGTTTGATTTGCAACTTTTGCTATTTGATTTATATTTGTTGCTATTCCTCTTAATTGTTCTAATGTATCATAAAACTTTTCATCTGGTTTTTCTTTTATTTCTTTATTAAGAATACACATCCTAAAAAAATTAGATTCTGATATAAAGCCATCAAAACATTTTTCTTTTAATAATCTGTTTTCTTCTTCACTAAGATAGAAAGATTTTTTAATTGTTCTATTTCTCATATAATCATCTCGCTTTCAATTCAATTTCTTGTCAAAGAAATTGATAATATATTTTGTAAAACTTTTTCTAAAAGTTTTGTTAAAGTCCAGTGTGTTAGAAAATGGACTTTTGGATTTGTGGGAGAACAAATTCACTGCTTGCATTTTTAAGTTGACTTACTAGATTTAAGTACCATACTAGGTATATTATTGACCTTATCAATGCAACTTTTTGTTACAATATTAGTTTTTATTTTAAAACTAATGACCAACTTATTTGCACAAATTGGTCATTAAAACTTAGCAGAAGATTAGTTCATTATTTACTATCTCCTCTGCAATATTCTTGTAATTATTCATATATTTTACCCATTCTAATTGTTCTATTTTTGTATCATCAAAGTAAATAGGCATACCATCTTTTTTAGCCATATCTTGTATAATGCTATGTACTTTTTGTTCACAATTCAAGTCTATTTCTTTTAAATGTTCTGTTAATTTTCCAGTCATTAATAGTTCAGTATAAAGTCCTTTTTTATATTCTTTTAGGTATTTTAATCTGGCTCTACCATACTTACCTAAAGTAATTTTTTCAGTATCATCTACTACAATATTGGGGTAATAATAATCACCAATTTGGGTATAATATAGTCCGTTATTTTCATCATATATTACATCTTTACTTACATTTTCATTTTCTATATTACTCATTTTATAAACCTCTTTTCATAAATTATTTTCATTTATTTTTGTTTTTCTTCTTTGTGTTATTTGGAGGTACAATGTGCGTAACTACACTAAAATTAACATTACCATCTGGTTTTGCAAGATAATTTTTCATCTCTTTTATTGCAAAAAATCTAATTGGCTTTTCATTTTTCTTTATTTTAAAGCTAATTGCTTTGTCTTTATAAGTTGCGATTTCATTCTTTATTCCTTCAGTTTCATCAAATTCTTCGCCATTAAAATGGTATTTGCCTAAATCTAAATAATTAATATTCATCTCTTTTTTTATTTCATCAAGATACTCATTAACTTGTTTATTACTTAAATTAATAGATGTACTTATATTTTGCAAATTACCACTAGTTTCCATTTTAGAAGGAATATCAATTACACCTTTTTCATATAATTTATCAACTTGTTCAATAAATGTGCTTCTAAAATTAATTTTTTCTATATTTAAAGTATTATCTTCATTTTTCTTAATAGCAATACTTTCAATAAATCTCGATATAAAATCTTGTTTTTCTTCTTTAGATTTTAAAACCCAAAGATTTATTAACATTTCCTTATACATTTTACCATCTAAAAGAGATTCTTTTTCAATATCTCTATGTGCAATTAAATGTGCAGGATTATATGATTCTTTAATTAAATCAACAGAATCAATTTGCATATTCTTTAATTCAGCTAATTTCTTATCAATTACATTAATATCGTCTGCTAAATCTTCCATTTCAAGAATTCCATCTTTATAGACTTTTATTAATCTCTTTTTTTGATCTTTATATTTTTTTATTTCTTTTTCGATTTCTTTTGCTTCATCATTTTTCTTTTCAGCAAGTAGAGGATAGAAGAATTTGTTAACTTGATAGTCATATTCTATAAAATCTAATATATAATCAATTAAAGTTTCTTCAATATTATCCTCATTAAAATTAATTTTGCATTTTTCACAGGTATAATACATATATTTAGATTTTTTGCCACCTGTACCTTTACCTGTCATTATTTTGCCACACTTTGGGCATATAAGTTTTTGAAAGAATATATAAACACGATGTCTTGAATAGGACCTTTGATTTTTACCTTTTTGATTTTGAGTGTCTTCCCACATTGCTCGAGAAATAATAGGTGGAACAACATTCATATAAATTTCACTTTCTCTATTTTTATCTTTTTTATATCTTTCAAAATCACCCATATAAATTCTATTATTTATAATTTTTTCAATGGTGGAATCTCCCCACTTAGACTTTACAGGGGATGGTACATTTTCATCATTTAAAATATTTGCAATTTGTTGATAAGACTTTCCTTCCAGATACAATTGATAAATTCTAATAACTATATCTTTGGTAGAAATATCAACTTTTATTGTTTTATCACTATCTCTATAATAACCAAATGGGCAAGGTCCAGGTATGTGACCTGCCTTAATTGCACCACCTAAACCAAATTTAGTTCTTTCAGATACTATTTCAATTTCAAGTTGTGAAAGCACAGTTAGCATACGGACAAAGAAGCGACCGATTGGCTGTACTTGTATTAACATCATCTCTATCACATATTAAATAACAATGATATTGTTCTAATGTACTAATCAATGTTTCCAAGTCTTTTACACTACGAGTTACTCTATCAAGTTTATATGCGACTATATAATTTATTTTTCCTGCTTTCATATCTTCTAGCATTTGCTGGAATTGTGGTCTATGTGTAATATCTTTTGCAGATATTCCTGCATCTTTATATACTTTATAAACCTCATATCCTTTATATTTACATAGCGCTTCAAGTTTTTCTTTTTGTTCTCCTAAACTAAAGCCTTCTCTTGCTTGATCTTCTGTGCTTACACGAATATAGATTCCTGCAATATTCTTTTTTTCACTACATTCAAGTTCAGTGCTTTCCATTAAACGACCTCCAATTTTCTAACAAAAAAGGTGTTAGTACAGTAAATTTACCAACTAACACCTAAATTATTATTATAAGTTATGTCTTACTTAAAAATAAAAATAACTTTTAGTATTAATTAGCCTTGATAATTTCTCTTAAACTTGAGATAGGGTACTTGTTTGTTAAATCGTTTATGTAAAAATAGTCATGAGAATTAAAGAATAAATATGTTTTATCTTTAATTATGGCTTTATGTGGTTCTACATAAGCGACATTAAACTTTTCAAGTCTTCTCAAATTACCGTTCTTTATCTTTGGTTCACAATTACTAAAAGTGCAAGCCCATTTGATTTTTGAAAGTAATTCATTTTGAATAGTTATTTCTTTTTTTACTGTTAATATCATATCACAAAATCCTCCTTTTTTCAATATTTTGAGGCTATTTTTACCTTTTTATGGAATTTTTAATAAAAAAAGCCAAAAAATAAGCCAATGTAAATTGACTTTTTAAAATGATATGATATTCAATTTATGGTTACTCAAACTCGCTTATAGCAATGCTTTACACGAGTTCGAGTAAATCCACCTTTGGTGCGGATGAAGGGACTCGAACCCCCACGCCGTTGGCACTGGTTCCTAAGACCAGCGCGTCTACCAGTTCCGCCACATCCGCATATTTACTTGACAATCTATATAATAGCACATTAATAGTTTCATTGTCAAGTAATTGTTATAAAATTTTTCAAATATTACAATTAATCTTATAAATGGCATTTACTTTTTCAAATAGAAGTTACTTTTTTCAATTGACCAAATATTACAATTTATTTTTTCAAGCTGTGAATAGCAGCAACTATTTCAATTAATCATATATAAAGTCACTTAATAAACATCAGTATAATTCCACTAATTATAGCTATAATAAAACCCAAAATTTTTAATCCGCTTGCCCCTTCATTCTGATCTCCAAAACTAAAAAATTTATTTGTCAAATTACGTGCATCAAATATACATATAACGCCTACTAATATCATTATTATACAAATTAGTTTTCCAATTAATTGAATCATTTTACATACATCCTTTATACTATTATGTTTTAATCTTACTTTCTTTTTTCTATTTTGTCAATAAGTTCTTACTTCTTTTTATCCTTTCCATTGCTTTTATAGTATTTTCTTTTGTTCCAAATGCTGTTAATCTAAAATATCCTTCTCCATGTGGTCCAAAACCACTCCCTGGCGTTCCAACAATATTTACTTTTTCAAGTAATATGTCAAAAAACTCCCAAGATGACATATTATTTGGTACTTTTAGCCACACATATGGAGCATTAATTCCTCCATAATATTTTATTCCTATTTCTTCCAAACCCTCTCTTATTATCCTAGCATTTTCCATATAATATTTAATATTTTCTTCTATCTCTTTTTTGCCTTGTTTTGTATATATTGCTTCTGCTGTCCTTTGAACTATATATGATGTTCCATTAAACTTGGTACATGTTCTCCTATTCCATAATTTATTATATGAGACTTCTTCTCCATCTTTAGTATATCCTTTTAGTGTTTTTGGTATTACAACATATGCACATCTTATACCAGTAAAACCTGCTGTTTTTGAAAAACTTCTAAACTCTATTGTAACATCTTTTGCCCCTTCTATTTCATATATACTATGTGGTATATTTTCCTGTGTTATAAATGCTTCATAAGCTGAATCATATAATATTATTGATTTATTTTTCTTAGCATATTGTACCCATTTTGATAACTCTTCTTTTGTTAGTACTGTCCCTGTTGGATTATTTGGAAAACATAAATATATCATATCCACTTTTTCCTTTGGCAATTCAGGTTTAAAATCATTTTCTGCACTTACTGGTAAATAAACAATATTTTCATAAATCCCTTTTTCTTGATTAAATCTTCCACTTCTGCCTGACATTACATTTGTATCTATATATACCGGATACACTGGATCTGTTATTGCAACTCTATTATCTTCAGAAAAGATATCTACAATATTTCCAGTATCACATTTTGCTCCATCTGATACAAAAATCTCATCTATTTCCAAATCAATTCCTTTTGATTTATAATCATTTTCTAAAATCGCTTTTCTTAAAAAATCATAACCTTGTTCTGGTCCATATCCTCTAAATCCTTCTTGTGTTCCCATTTCATCAACTGCCTTATGCATCGCTTTTATACATTCAGGTACTATTGGTCTTGTTACATCCCCAATCCCCAGTTTTATAACTATCTTATTCGGATTTTCCTTGGTATACTTTTCTACTTTTTTTGCTATTGTTGAAAATAAATAACTTTCTTGTAATTGCATAAAATTTTCATTTATATAACTCATTCTAATTCCCCCTCAAATACTGTTACTGCTGGGCCTGTCATATATATATGATTATCTTTTTCATTCCATTCTATTAATAAATCTCCCCCTAGCAATTGTATGTTTACTGTTCTATTTGTATAACCATTTAAATAACATGCAACTTCTGTGGCACACGCTCCTGTTCCACATGCTAGAGTTTCTCCGGCTCCTCTCTCCCATACCCTCATTTTAATATTTTGTTTATCTATTATTTGTGCAAATTCAACATTCGTTTTATTTGGAAAAACTCTATCTACTTCTATTAATTTTCCATATTTTTCTACATCAAATTTTTGTACATCATCAACCATCGTTATTGCATGTGGATTTCCCATAGATACACAAGTAAATTTAAATTCTTTGTCTAAAACGTTTATTTTTAGGTCCTTTACTGGTGTTTCTGTAGCTATAACTGGTATTTCTTTAGGAATTAATATTGGTTTTCCCATATCTACCTTTACCGTTTGTACTTCTCCCTCTTTTACATTTTGTGGCTCTTTTTGATTTTTTGGTTTTATGTGTAGCTCTAACTTTTTTATTCCTGCTAACGTCTCTACTGTGATATTTGTTTTTTTAGTTAATCCTTTGTCATAAACAAATTTTCCGACACATCTTATGCCATTACCACACATCTCTGCCTCACTTCCATCTTGATTAAACATCCTCATTTTAAAGTCTGCAACTTCACTCTTACATATAAGAATAAGTCCATCTGATCCTATTCCAAAATTTCTGTTGCTTACAAATTTAGCTAGGGATGATGGCTTTTTTATATTTTGATGTATTGCATCAATATATATATAATCATTCCCTAGCCCTTGCATTTTTGTAAATTTTATCATTTTCGTCACCTCTTATAGGTTTATTATTGTTATAAAACATAGTTATGTTTTATTAACGATAGTTTATCATATATTTTTTTATTTGTAAATAATTCAAAAACATTATCATAATCCATGTATGTGTCAAATAAATGTAGGCAATTTTTATATTTTGCCTACATTTATTTGACACTAACTAATCCATATACAATAAAGTTCCAGTTTACTTACAGTTATAAAATATATAATTCTATAAACAAACCATTATAAAGTTCCGCTTCCTAATTGATTTAATTTTTCATTTACAGCTTTATTAAGTTTTAGATTTTCTTGTAAAAATAAACCATTTTCTTTTCCCATTATATTTTGAGCAATTGCCTGAGCTTGTTTTAATATATTCATATCCTCAAATAGGTTTGCAATTTTAAATTCAGGTAATCCATGTTGCATTGTTCCGAAAAAATCTCCACTTCCTCTTAATTCTAAATCTTTTCCCGAAATTATAAATCCATCATTTGTATCACACATTACTTTCATTCTCTTCCTAATATTTTCGCCTTTGCCTTCATATTTTAATATACAATAAGATTGATATTCTCCTCTACCAACCCTACCTCTTAATTGATGTAATTGTGCTAATCCAAATCTTTGTGCATCTTCAATTACCATAATATTTGCATTTGGTACATCAACACCTACCTCAATTACAGTTGTTGATATAAGTATATCTATTTCATGATTTTTGAATGCTAACATTATATCATCTTTGTCTTTTTGTTTCATTTTTCCATGTAAATAACTAACTCTATATTGTGGGAATATTTCTTTTTGGTATTTCTCACATAATTCTATAACTGATTTTAAGTCACTCTCTTCACTTTCCTCTACCAATGGACATACTATATATGCTTGCCTACCTTGATTTATTTGCTTTTCTATAAATTTATCTATTCTTTCTTGCATATTTTTAGTTACAGCAAATGTCTCTATCTTTTTTCTGTTTGGTGGCAATTCATCTATAATAGAAATATCTAAGTCTCCATATAATATTAATGCTAATGTTCTTGGTATTGGAGTAGCTGACATTACTAAAACATCAGGATTTTGTCCTTTTTTTACAATCTTATTCCTCTGCCTTACACCAAATCTATGTTGTTCATCTGTAACAACTAGTCCTAAGTTTTTAAATTCAACATTGTCTTCTAATATAGCATGTGTTCCAATTAAAATATCTATATCACCATTTTTCAATCTTTCTAATATCTCTGTTTTCTTCTTTTTAGTTATACCTGAGATTAATAGCTCACATTTTATTTGTAGCTCTTGCAACATTTTTTGAAAATTCTCCATATGTTGAGTAGCAAGAATTGCAGTAGGAGCCATTATGGCAACTTGATATCCACATTTAACAGCCTTATATGCACAACACATTGCAACCGCAGTTTTTCCTGACCCCACATCTCCTTGTAATAGTCTATTCATCATTTTGCTTGTTTCCATATCTTTTTCTATTTCTTGTAACACCCTTTTTTGTGCATTTGTTAGTTCAAATGGAAATCTCTGTACCATTTCATTAATTTTATATTTACTACTAAATTCTATTCCTTTTATTTTTAGTATTTCATTTTGTTTTAGCGCCAAAAGTGCTAATTGTGTTATAAGCAATTCCTCAAATACTAGCCTTTTCCTTGCTATTTCAAAATCCTTTAATTCTTTTGGGAAATGAATTAATTTAGTAGCTTCATTTATATTTAATAAATTCTCTCTTTTTAATATATATTCAGGTAATGTTTCTTCTAAATTCCCATAAACTTCTTTTATTGCATTCTCCATTATCTTTCTTATTATATTTTGAGAAAGACTATATGTTAATGGATAAATTGGTATTATCTTTCCTGTATTTGTTGTCATGCCATATTCATCAAAAACTGGATTTGCTATTTGTATTCTACTAAACTTCTTCTCAAGCTTACCATACATCCTATATCTTTTACCTATTGTGAATTTTGATTTTAAGTAACTTTGATTAAACCACACCGCTTCTGCCTGTGCAGTACTATCTCTTAACATTATTTTTTGCATAGTTTTTTTTCCAAATCTTGTCTCTATTATCTTACTTGTTGCAATTACATCTATTAAAGCCTCTTCTCCATCCATACATTCAAACAAAGTCTTTGGTTTACTTCTATCTTCATAAGTTCTTGGATAATATGTTATTAAATCACCTAATGTGTAAATTCCCAATTTATTTAATAATATTACCCTATTTGGTCCTACACCTTTTACATATTTTACATCTTTTTTTAAATCTAACATTTCCTACCTCTTTATATGTATTTTTTAAGGAGGGCTTACCCTCCTTATTTTATCTTTAATAACTTAAATCCAAGCGAATCTGAACTCACTAATTTTGTATCTATGCCATCTATGTTTCCCTGTATTGCCTCATTTATTGATAAAGAATGTAAATGACCATATATGCATTTTTGTACATTATATTTCTTCATTATTTCTATAAATGGTGATTTAATATCATTTAAAAGATTATATGTTGTAATTGGTGGATAATGCATACATACTATTATTGGTTTATCTTTACCATATTTTTCAATACCATCTTTTATTGACAATTCTAATCTTATTGTTTCTCTATGAACTAATCTCTCATCATCAGGATTATTTGATTGTGTCATTCCTTTTGTTCCTGCAAGTATATTTCCCTCTATTTCATAACTATTATTATACAAAAAATCTATATCCTTAAAGTCATTTTCTTTTAGATAATTCCTCATTTTATTTAATGTTGTCCACCAATAATCATGATTTCCTTTTAATAGTATTTTTTTCCCAGGTAATTTACTTAAATATTCAAAATCTTTATATGTATCTTTTAAATACATAGACCAAGAAAAATCTCCTGGTAATAACACATAATCATCATTTTTTATTTTTTGTTTCCAATCATCTTTTATTTTTTGTTCATAACCTACCCAATTATCTCCAAATATGCTCATTGGTTTATTTTCATTAAATGATAGGTGTAAGTCCCCTATTGCATATATTGACATTTACTACTCCTTTTATAGTTTAAGATTTGGTATTGCATTTAAATTTAAACTATCTTTTTTTCCTGATATATAATTATAATATCCTGCTGATGCAATCATTGCTGCATTATCTGTACATAATTTTAAATCAGGCATATATATTTTTATATTATCTTCTTCCAAATTTTTAAATTCTTTTCTAATATAACTATTAGCTGATACTCCTCCAGCTAATGCTATTGTTTTTACATTTGTCATTTGTATTGCTTGTTTTATATTAGCTATTAATACATTTGTTACTGCTTTTTGAAAACTTGCACAAAGATCAGCTTTATTAATATTTGGATCTTTATGATTTAAATTAATTACTGCTGTTTTTATTCCACTAAAACTAAAATCTAAATTTTCAAAATGAGTCTCAGGAAATTTTATATTTGGTGATCCTTGCATAGCTAACTTATCTACCTTAGGTCCTCCTGGATATCCCAATCCTACAACTCTAGCAACTTTATCAAATGCTTCTCCTATTGCGTCATCTCGTGTTTTACCCAAAACCTCAAATTTTGTATAACCTTTGACATGAATTATTTGAGTATTACCACCTGACATCATAACACACAAAAAAGGTGGTTTAAGCTCCTTATATGTTATATAATTTGCTGCAATATGTCCCTGTATATGGTTTACACCTACCAAAGGTTTATTTATAGCAAAACTTAAAGCTTTTGCATATGAAAGTCCTACAAGTAAAGCACCCACCAATCCAGGTCCATATGTTGGTGTAACTGCATCAATATCTTCAAATTTAATATTTGCTGTTTCCAATGCCTTTTTTGTTACTCTTGAAATAGCCTCAATATGGTTTCTTGAAGCAATTTCTGGTACTACTCCTCCATATTTTTCATGTATTGGTATTTGTGTATCAACAATATTAGATAATATATCTCTCCCATTTTTTATAACGGCAACTGATGTTTCGTCACAACTTGATTCTATACCTAATGTAATTATTTCCTTCATTACTTAATCTATACTCCTTACTTGCTATATATCTAATAATTTTTAAGTTATATTAGTCTTTAGCCAATTCCAAATATTAATCCTGCTAAATTTAATATTCCATTACTTACTGCAGTTAATGCAGGTGTTATTAATGTTCCTGCAAGACCAGTTATCCATAATATTACAAATATTATATAAAATATTTGCTCATTATTTATAAACCATGCTTTTGCATTAGTTGGTAAAAAAGGTATTAATACTTTTGAACCGTCTAGTGGTGGTAATGGTATTAAATTGAATACTCCTAGACCTATATTTATTGATACAACACCTGCTATAATTAATTGTACTGCACTTCCAAGTGTTGAAGTCAAAAAGCTCATACTTGAAAATTTATATATTGCACAATATATTAATGCAAATATAAATGCAAGAATAAAATTCATAATAGGTCCTGCTATAGAAACTATAGCTTCTCCTTTTTCCATTGACATTCTTCTTGTATAATTTCTTGGGTTTACATGTACAGGTTTTCCCCATCCAAATCCTGCTGTTAATAATAATAACATTCCTATTGGATCTATATGATCTTTTGGATTCAAACTTAGTCTTCCTTCTCTTCTTGCTGTATCATCTCCTAATTTATCTGCAACAAAGGCATGTGCAAATTCGTGAAATGTTATTGCAATTAATACACCTGGTATACTTATTAATAAACTAATTATTGAACCAGGATTCATTATATATTGTATCACTGCTATTAATATAAGTACTCCTATTATTATTTGCAATGTTCTTCTATCAAACGAAAAATTAAACATAGAAATCCTCCTAACAAATTTAAATTAATTAAGTGGTTTCATCGTAGGGAATAATAACACATCCCTTATAGATGCTTCATCTGTTAATAACATTATTAATCTATCTATTCCTATTCCTAAACCTCCTGTTGGTGGTAATCCAATTTCTAGGGCTTGAATATAATCTTCGTCCATCATTCCAGCTTCTTCATCTCCTGCTATTCTTGCTTCAACTTGTTTTTTAAATCTTTCATATTGGTCTATTGGATCATTTAGCTCTGAAAATGCATTTCCATATTCTCTTCCTGCTATAAACACTTCAAATCTTTCTGTTAATCTCTTATCTTTTGGAGATTTTTTTGCAAGTGGTGAAATTTCTACTGGATAATCATAGATAAATGTTGGTTGTACTAATGTTTTTTCTACATATTCATCAAAGAATAAGCTTATTACATCTCCTCTAGTCTCTTTTGTTTTATTAGGAATCTCAATATTTTTCTCTTTTGCTAAAGCAACTGCTTCTTCATCTGTATTTATTTTATTAAAATCAATTCCTGTAACCTCTTTTATTGAATCTATCATTGAAATTCGTTTCCAACCTGGTGCTAAATCTATTTCTTGACCTTGATATGTTATTTTTGTTGTTCCTAATACTTCTTCTGCTGTTTTTGAAAAAATTTCTTCAGTTATATCCATCATATCATGATAATCCTGATATGCTGAATATAATTCTAGTTCTGTAAATTCAGGGTTATGTCTTATATCCATTCCTTCATTCCTAAAAACTCTACCCATCTCATATACTTTATCAAATCCACCTACGATTAATCTTTTTAAATTCAATTCAAGTGCTATTCTTAAATACATATCAATATTTAAACTATTATGATGTGTTATAAATGGTCTTGCTGTAGCTCCACCTGAAATTGTATTTAATATAGGTGTCTCTACTTCTAAATATCCTTTTTCATCTAATATTTTTCTTATTGTACTTATAATCTTACTTCTAATTAAAAAGGTCTTTTTTACTTCAGGATTTACGATTAAATCTGTATATCTTTGTCTATATCTTAAATCTGTATCTTTTAAGCCATGAAATTTTTCTGGTAATGGTCTTAATGATTTTGAAAGTAATGTAACCTCTTTTGCATGTACAGAAATCTCCTCAGTTCTTGTTTTAAATACAAATCCTGTAATTCCTATTATATCACCTATATCATAAGTTTTAAATTGCTTATAGCTTTCTTCCCCTAAATCATTTATACTTACATAACTTTGTATTTTTTCATCACAGTCTTGTATTGTACAAAATGATGCCTTACCCATAATTCTTTTAGCTATAATTCTTCCTGCAACTGTAACATCTTTTTGCTCAAATTTTTCATAATCTGATTTGATTTCTCCTGCTGTATTTGTTCTATTAAATCTTGTTATTTCAAATGGATCTTTTCCTTGACTTTGTAGTTCTTCTAATTTTTCTCTTCTTACTTGCATTAAATGATTCATATCAAGTTCATCTGTATTTTGATTATTATTGTTTTCTTGCATATTAAAATTCATTCCTTTCTCACTTTGTTTGGAAGTTGTATACAATATAGCCATTACTTCCATTCCAATCCTTAATTTTATAGATTTTATTATACCTTAATTTTTGCTAAAAGTAAAGGAATTCTGCATTTTTTTTGAACTATAATTGCAGTTTACTTAAAATCATAAAATGTACTAAAAAAAATTATATATTATATTGAATAAATTTAGAGTTTTTTTGGAATTTATTTAGAATTTCTTAAAGAATTTTACAGAAAGTGTTCAATATAAAATATTGAAAGTATTCCGTAAAATTCTTGTTAGAAATACTTAATAAACGTATTTAACCCTGAAAATTTATGAAATATAATATATAATTCGTTTAAATAATTAATGTTATACAAATGAACTATAATATATAACTACTATCTTAATTTTCTAAGATTATTTTATTGTTACTTTATTATTTTTTACAGTAATAGTTGTCTCTTTTTCTTTTTTTAATTTTCCATCTAATATATCTTCTGCCAAACTGTCTTCTACTAAATTTTGTATTGTTCTACGTAATGGTCTAGCTCCAAAGTTTTTGTCAATACCTTTTTCAGCAATTAATTTTTTAACAGATTTATCTACTTTTATATTATATTTTTGGTCTTTTAATCTTTTAACAACTTCTTGTAACATCAAATCTATTATTTTAGATATTTCTTCATCATTTAATTTATGGAATACAATAATTTCATCAATACGATTTATAAATTCAGGTCTTAATTCCTTTTTTACTACTTCCATAACTTCTTTTTTTAGTTCTTCATATTGCTTTTCTGTATTTTCTTCTTCATTTTTGTTTGTAAATCCTAATGCTTTTTTATCTGTAATTACTCTCGCTCCTAAATTTGATGTCATTATAATTACTGTATCTTTAAAATTAACTGTCCTGCCCTGACTATCTGTTAAACGTCCATCCTCTAAAATTTGTAACAACATATTCATTACATCAGGATGTGCTTTTTCAATTTCATCAAATAATATAACAGAATATGGTTTTCTTCTTATTTTTTCTGTTAATTGACCTCCATCATCATAGCCTACATAGCCTGGAGGTGAACCAATAAGTTTTGCAACCGAATGTGGTTCCATAAATTCAGACATATCTACTCTTATCATTGAATTCTCATTTCCAAATAAGCTTTCAGCTAAAGCTTTGGCAAGTTCTGTTTTACCAACACCTGTAGGTCCTAAAAATAGGAATGAACCTATCGGTCTATTTGGATCTTTTAAACCAACTCTTCCTCTTCTTATTGCTTTACTTACCGCTTCTACAGCTTCATTTTGTCCAATTACTCTTTTATGTAATGTCTCTTCTAAATGTTTTAGTTTATCATTTTCATCTTGAGTTATTTTACTTACTGGAATTCCTGTTTGCGTAGCTATAACTTCTGCAATATCTTCTTCTGTTAAATTTAAAACATTTTTATTATTTTTATTTTGCCACTTTTTCTTTTCTTTTTCTAGTTTATCTTTTTCTTCATTTTTCTTATCTCTTAATGTAGCAGCTTTTTCAAAATCTTGCATACGAATTGCTTCTTCTTTTTCTCTATCTAATAAAACTATATTTTCTTCTATTTCTTTTAAACTATCTGGCATTGTATATGTTCTCATTTTAACTCTTGAAGCTGCTTCATCTATTAAATCTATTGCTTTATCTGGTAAAAATCTATCATTAATATATCTTATAGATAATTGAACTGCTGATTTTATTGCTTCTTCTGTAATTTTTACATTATGATGTGCTTCATATTTATCTCTTAATCCTTCTAGAATTTTTATTGTTTCTTCTTCTGTTGGTTCTCCTACTGTTACTGGACTAAATCTTCTTTCTAAT
>CALXHD010000019.1 GCA_944388015.1 uncultured Clostridia bacterium
AACATACTATTTACATGTACAAGGGCAAAATTTAAGAGACCAAGCAGGAAATACAGCTACACCAGTAGCATATGGAACATTTAAAATAGATAACCAAGGACCAACAATAAGCTATGGAACAAATGGAAATACAACATACAAAAAGACACAAAGCACAACAGTAACAGTAACAGACAATGGAGGAAGCACAGTAAATACAGAAAGCTTAAAATATCAATGGCTACAAACAACAACACAGCCAAAAGAAAGCAGTTTTACTAGTACATTTGAAAATAAGGGAACAGTAAGCAAAAGTGATGGAACAGGAGATAATTGGTATTTATGGATAATAGCAAAAGATAACCTAGGAAATACAACAATAACAAAATCAAATGCATTTTATCTAGACAACACAGCCCCAAGTACAACAGCCCCAACAACAACAGCAACAACAAACACAATAACAGTAACACCAAAACAAACAGATAACAATAGTGGAATTAACAAATCAACATATCAATACTCAATAAAAAAGACAACAGAAAGCACATGGGGAGGATGGGTAACAGACACAAATACAACACATACATTTACAGGACTATCATTAAACACAAGTTATGATATAAGAACACAAGTAAAAGATATATCAGGAAATGGATATACAATATCAAGTACAAAAACAATAACAACAGTAAATATAACAAAACCAACAATAAATGTACCAAACACAGGGTGGACAAATCAAAACATAACAGTAACAATTGCATATCCTGAAATACAAGGAATAACAAAACAATATAGCTATAATAATAGCACATGGCAGACATACACAGGTCCACTAACAATAGACAGTAACAAAACAATATATGCAAGAAGTATAGACAGTACAAACCAAGGATCTGATGCAACAAGAGTAGCATCAACAACAATAACAACAATAGATAAAGAATTACCAACAATGAATAGTCTGACATCAGGAAACTCAGGAGCAACCAAAAATAACATCACACTAACAGGAAAAGCAATAGACAAATTATCAGGAATAATAGCATATCAATTTAGTACAAATAATAATTTAAATGCAAATTCAGCAGGCTGGACAACAATACCAAGAACAACAGGAGAAATAACACAAACATATACAGCACAGACAAATGGAACATATTATTTCTATGTAAAAGATTCAGCGGGAAACATAAATAAAACTAGTATACAAATAAATAATATAGACAAACAAGCACCAACAATAACAAGTGTAACATCACCAACAAATTGGACAAACACAAATAAAACAATAACAATAACAGCAAAAGACGAAGGCGGAAGTGGAATAGCAGGATATGGAATTACAACAAAAAACACAGCACCAACAGAATGGGAAGCAAGCACATCAGGAACATGGACAAGTAAAGCAATATATGGAAATGGAACATATTACACATGGGTAAAAGATGGAGCAGGAAATGTATCAACATCAAAAACAGTAACAGTAAATAATATAGAAGGAGAAGCACCAACAATAAGTGTAAATAGTAATGAAACACCAGCTAAAAACCAAACAGCAACAATAACAATAGGAGATACAAAAAGTGGATTAGCAGGAGGAACATATACAATAAAATACACATGGACAACAAGTGGAGTAGAACCAAATTGGAGTAGTATATCAACAACAAAAACAATACAAGTAACAGCAGGAGCAAAAACAGGAACAACAACAGTAAGCAAAGCAGATGGAACAGGAACATACTATCTACATGTACAAGTAGCAAATTTAAAAGACCAAGCAGGAAACACAACCACTCCAACAGCATATGGAACATTTAAACTAGATAACCAAGGACCAACAATAAGCTTTGGAACAAATGGAAGTACAACATACAAAAAAACACAAAGCACAACAGTAAAAGTAACAGACAATGGAGGAAGCACAGTAAATACAGGAAGCTTAAAATACCAATGGCTACAAACAACTACAAAGCCAGGAGAAAGCAGTTTTAGTAGTACATTTGAAAATGAAGGAACAGTAAGTAAAAGTGATGGAACAGGAAATAACTGGTACTTATGGATATTAGCAAAAGATAACCTAGGAAATACAACAATAACAAAATCAAATGCCTTTTATCTAGACAATACAGCCCCAAATACAACAGCCCCAACAGCAACAGCAACAACAAATAGCGTAGCAGTAAACTTTGCACAAACAGACAGTCACAGTGGAATAAATAGTAGTACAAAACAATATGCAATAAAAAAGACATCAGATTCAAGTTGGGGTTCATGGGTAACAGATACAAACACATCACACACATTTACAGGATTAACATTAAATACAAGTTATGAAGTAAGAACACAAGTAAAAGATACAGCAGGAAATGGATATACAATATCAAGTACAAAAACAATAACAACAACAAATATAACAAAACCAACATTTACTTTATCTAATTCAAAATGGACAAATCAAAATATAACTTTAACCATAAATTATCCAAATGTAACAGGAATAACAAAACAATATAGCTACAATAATAGCACATGGCAGACATACACAGGTCCACTAACAATAGACAGTAACAAAACAGTATATGCAAGAAGTATAGATAGTACAAACCAAGGAACAGATAATACAAGGGTAGCATCAGTAACAATAGGAAACATAGATAAAAATAAACCTGTAATAACTAATTTAACAGCAACACCAAAAACTATGACAATAACAGCAACAGATAGTTTAAGCGGAATAGTAGGATATGCATATTCAAAAACCTCAAGCAAACCAAGTGAATATACTAGTATAACAAGTACAAAGAATTTTAACACAACAATAGAAGATGTAAATATTAATACAACATACTATATATGGCTAAAAGATGCAGCAGGAAATGAAATAAGTGGAAATGTAATAACAAAAGACATGAAAATAATAAATGGAATAGTAGATGATCTAGGAACAAGATCAACAGTATATTTATATAGAAATCCGGATTTTTATACAGAAGCCGTTGGAGAGCAAGGTATTGACATTACAATGCCAAATGGAAGTGAAGTGAATATTGAAGGAATCTATAGCAATCAGTACTTAAATGTATCATATACAGCCATATATGATATAACAAAAAATGGAACGTATACATTTACAGCAAAAGCAGGAGAAGATATATCTGAAACAACTATACAAATAAATAACATACAAAAATTTTCACCAATAGAACAAGTTGGTACAGTATTAAATACAAATGCATATAGCTACAAAGGAGCAGTAGTACCAAAAGGATATTATGTTGATACAAATTCAAATGTGGATACAGGGTTGGTAATAACAGATGAAACTGATAATGAAGGATATTCAACAGGAAATGAATGGGTATGGGTACCAGTAAATAGCACAGTAGGAAATGATGACTATTATATAGAAAAAGGTGGAAATTTTGCAGCAGCACCTTCAGTAAGCTATAAAAGATATGGAAAAATATATAGTTTTTCACAGCCAACGACTAGAGATCCATATGGTGATTTTAATCCTATATTTCAAGGTGAAGATTATGGATCTCGCCACATACTAGGAGATCCGTCAATAGATGATGCATATGGTTACTATTCAGGTTTTAGAGAGCCAGATATACCACATGCAGATTATGATCTTATAGATGAAGAAAATGGAGAATTATATAAATATAATCTTATAAATAAAAGAGGAACAAATGGAGAAAAATGTACAAGTGTAGAAGATGTTGTAAGACAATATGGAAACGATTTTTATAATATGACAGAAAGTGTAGATAAATATGGAGGATTTTATATTGGAAGATATGAATTAACAGAAAATGGAGAAAAAACAGGAAAACCAATAGCAGAAAAAACATGGTATGATTTATACAATGCTAGTATGCAATTTGATAGTGAATATGTAACAAGTGGAATAATTTGGGGCTCATTATGGGATGCTACAATGCAATGGTTATTAACTAGAGGATATACAATTGGATATACCGGAGATGTAAGCCAATATGGGAACTACATAGGTAACGCTGTAAAAATTTCAGATGAAAATATAACAATAATGTTAAAATCTTATACAGCAACGTTACCACTATTAACAGGTCAGTCAAGTTATACAAAAATAAATAATATTTATGATTTGGCAGGAAATTGCAATGAAGCTACTATGGAGAGATATCAAAACAATATAGTTATAAGAGGAGGCGACCGTGGGTCTAGATACAATGAAGAAAAATATACAGCAGCTCGTGCAAGTTATATCTATGAAACTATTACTATGGCTAATGCTTATACTTCAACACGTCCATACTTCTTCATAAAATAATATTATAAAATTATATAAATTAAATGTTTATAAATAATAGAAAGGATATAGAATAATTAAACTATTCTATATAAGGTGAAAAATATGTCAAAAGAACAAAAGAGTACAAATAAACAATCAACAAGAAGAAAAACACAAAATAAAAAAAAGACAATAACAATAAATCCACTTTTAATAATCATTATACTAATATTAATAATAGTATTAGCAAGTGTAATAATACTAAAAAAAGATAATAAAAAGGAAAAAACAAATCAAATAGAAAATAATCAAACAGAACAAGAGATAGAACAAGAAATGCCTGAATATAGCACAATAGACATGAACAACACAGAAAATGCAAAAATATATGGAGGAACAAAAGAAAACACATCAACAAAATTAGCAGAAAATAAAACTTACAAAGGAATGACTGTAAAAGACATAAAACTAATAGCAGAAGGAGGAGTAACAAGACTAACAGCAACAGTAGAAAACACAACAACAACAAACTATGAAGGTGGAGGAATAACAATAATATTTACAAATCAAGATGGGTCAGAATATGCAAGGCTAGAAGGACTATTACCAGCAATAGAAGCGGGAAAATCAAATGAATTAGATGCAGGAACAACAGCAGATATAGCAAATGCATATGACTTTAGAATTGAATAAAAATAAAAAACCTAGTGTAATTACTACATTAGGTTTTTTTATCTATCTATCAAAAAATTCAGTACAATCTTTCTAATAGAAAAAACACATTGCATACAAATTTATTAGATGAATTTGATACACGAACAAAAATAAAAAATTTACATAAAATATATCAGGAGGTGCAATATGAAAAAAAGAACAATAATTTATATCTTAATAATATTAGTAATGCTAGCAATAGCAATAACAATCACAGTAGTAAAAAATAAAAACCAAACAGATACACAAAAATTACAAAACATAAGAGTAAATGAAGTAACTCGTTCAGTATTTTATGCTCCACAATATGTAGCAATAAATAATGGATTTTTTACAGAAGAAGGAATAAACATAGAATTAACAACAGGAGGAGGAGCAGATACTGTAATGACAGCAGTACTTAGCAATCAGGCAGATATAGGTTTTGCAGGACCAGAAGCATCAATATATGTATATAATGAAGGAAAAGAAGATTACTGTCAAGTATTTGCACAAATGACAAAAAGAGATGGATCATTCTTAGTATCCAAAACAAACACAGAGAATTTTAGCTGGCAAGATTTAAAAGGCACAACAGTAATACCAGGAAGAAAAGGCGGAGTACCATATATGACATTAGAATATGTACTAAAGAAAAATGGAATAAATCCACAAACAGATGTAACCCTAGATGACAGCATCAAATTTGATTTAATGGCAGGAGCATTCACAAGTGGAGATGCAGATTATGTAACACTGTTTGAACCAACAGCATCATTAACAGAACAAGAAAATAAAGGATATGTTGTAGCATCAGTTGGAGAAGAAGCGGGAGAGATACCATATACAGCATATTTTGCCAAAAAAAGTTTTATAAATCAAAATGAAGAAACTATACAAAAATTTACTAACGCAATATACAAAGGAGAAAAATGGGTAAAAGAACATTCAGCAGAAGAGATAGCAAAAGCAATAATTAGCTTTTTCCCAGGAACAGAAGAAGAACTAATAACGCAAGCAGTACAAAGTTACAAAGACATAGATGCATGGAATGAAACACCTGTATTAAAACAAGAAAGTTTTGATAGACTACAAGAAGTTATGACAATGGCAGGAGAATTAGATACAAAAGCTCCATATGATAAAATAGTAAATAATAAATATAGTGAAAATTTTTAATTTCCACAAAAAAGAGAAACATGTCGAAATCTGACATGTTTTGTCTAATGTGTTGAAAATAAATCGAATTTATGTTAATATAAAAATGTTAAATCAATTTAAAATTTTTATCATAGAACAAG
Organism: uncultured Clostridia bacterium; assembly: GCA_944388015.1. Taxonomy (GTDB): domain Bacteria; phylum Bacillota; class Clostridia; order TANB77; family CAG-508; genus CAG-269. Next base: position 6,262 of record CALXHD010000019.1, read on the forward strand.
TTTAGATTAATCAAAAAAAATTTAAATCAAAAAAATGTAGGAGGGAAACATTGGTAATCTTTACATACAATGACTATTTGGACTACATTTCCAGTTCAAAAATAAGAAAGGTAATAAATAGCCAAAATAAAATTAAATCTACAGAAAAACAAGAAAAAATACAATACACAAAAGAAGAGATAATAAATATAATAAATGAATTCTTTAATATAAAAAATCTAAATATAAAAGAATTAAAAATTTATGATAAAAGTGAAAACAAAATTTTTAAAATTAAAAAAAAACAAATTTATTTCTTAGTAAAAATCCAAGAAAAACCAAATTATAACATCTCATATATAATCTTAACAGAATGTATGAATTTCATAGAAAAATGGAAAAAAGAAAATAAAAGATACATAAAAACACCAATAATTATACCAATAGTGATATACACAGGAAAAGAAAAGTGGAATATAAATACAAAAAATAAAATTAGGTATACAAGTTTTGAAGAAAACAGGACAAATTTAGCATATAATATAATAGATATAAATAAAATAAAAAAATTTAATCAAAAAATTTAAAATAACTATATAGACAAAAAGATAAAAACGAAAAAACACAGACAAATAGCCAAATATAGCCGATTTTTAAACCATATAATTATCAAATAAATATATAGATTTAAAAAATAAATATTTACAAATAAATTAAGAAAAACTATTGACAACTACAACTTATAGTGTTATATTTACAAAAAGATGGGAGGAGATAAATATGACACCTGATTATGAAATAATCGGAAAAAGAATGAAGCAAGAAAGAGTACGAAATAAATTAACACAAGAAGAAATAGCGGAAAAATTAGACACCTCTGTAGCATTTTATAACAGACTAGAAACAGGAAGAACACATATAAACCTAAAAAGAATGGTACAAATTGCAGAAATATTAAAAGTTCCAGCAGGATATTTCTTAAATGGAACAAACGAAAACACAGAAGATTATTTAGATGAAGAATTTAAAAAAATATTAGATAAATGCACACCAAAGCAACAAAAGTTTATATATAAAGTTGCAGAATTAGTAATAAGTGAAGGAGAAAGTTAAAGTTATAAGATAGCCATCTTTACAAAAAAGAAAAAATATTATAAACTAAACACAAGAAAAAAATAAAGGTGATAAAAAATGTATTTAAAAAGAATAGAAATGCAAGGATTTAAATCATTTGCAGACAAAACAGTAATAGAATTAAAACAAGGTATAACAACAGTAATAGGACCAAATGGGTCAGGTAAAAGTAATATATCAGATGCAATAAGATGGGTACTAGGAGAACAAAGCATAAAATCATTGAGAGGATCAAAATCATTAGATATAATATTTGCAGGAACACAAAATAGAAAATCACTAGGATTTGCAGAAAGCTCACTTGTATTTGATAATTCAGACAAGGCATTACCAATTGAATACACTGAAGTTACAGTAACAAGAAAGATATACAGAAGTGGAGAAACAGGATATTATATAAACAAAGTACCATGTAGATTAAAAGATGTATTAGAATTATTTATGGACACAGGAATAGGGAAAGATGGCTATTCAATAGTAGGACAAGGTAAAATAGATGAAATATTAAGCAATAAATCAGAAGATAGAAGACATATATTTGAAGAAGCAGCAGGAATTGTTAAATACAGAATACGTAAACAAGAATCAGAAAAAAAGCTAGAACATACAAAGCTAAATTTATTACGAATAAATGATATATTATCAGAAATAGAAGGAAATCTAGAACCATTAAAAATACAATCAGAAAAAGCAAAAAATTACCTTAGCATAAGAGATGAGCTAAAAAATATAGAAGTTGGATTATTCTTACACAATATAAAACAAAACAAAGAAGAATTAGAAAAACTGCAAGAAGATGAAACAATAACAAAAGAACAATATGAAGCAGAAGAAACTAAATTAGAAAGAATAAAAAATGCAAAAGAAGAATTAAAAAACAATATAGATGAAATCACAACAAAAATAGAAAAAATATCAAACATAGGATTTGAAAGCCAAAAAGAAATAGAAATGTTAAATTCAAATATAAGTGTATCACAAACAAGAATAGCAAATAATAAGCAAAATCAATCTAGATTTTCAGAAGAAATTAGCGAAAAAGAACAGAGACTACAAGAATTAGAAGAAGAGCAAAATCAAAAAGAAGAAAAAAGAGAAAACCTACAAAAAAATAAAGAAAAATTTATAAAAGAATTAAACGAAAAACAAGAAGAACTAGAAAAAATAACAAAAAAACTATCTGCAAAAGAGCTTGAAATTCAAGAATATAAAAGGCAAGTAGAACAAAATACAGATGCAAAATATGAAAAACAATCAAAAATACAAGAACAACAACTAAATTTTGAAAATTATGAAAAAAGACAAAAACAAATAAAACAAGAAAAGCAAACAACAATTTCAGAATTAGACAATGTACAAATGCATAAAGAAGAAGTTTCTAAAGAGTTTTACGAAATAGAAGCAAAAAGAAATAATATATTAAAAGAAATAGAAAAAATTTCAAAACAAAAAGATGAATCAAACCAAAAAAACAAAATATATCAAACAGAAATAAATACTTTATCAAATGAACTAAGAATAAAACAATCAAGAAGAAACTTCTTAATAGAAACAGAAAAAGAAAAAGAAGGTTATACCAAAAGTGTAAAAACATTATTAAAACAATGTGAAACAGATCAAGAACTTAAAAAAGGAGTAGAAGGTGTACTTGCAAACTTAATAGAAGTCCCACAAGATTTAGAAACAGCAATAGAGATGTGCCTTGGATTGAGTTTGCAAAATATAGTTACAAACACTGAACAAGAAGCTAAAAAACTAGTAGAATACCTAAGAAAAAATAATGCAGGACGAGCATCTTTTTTACCAATCTCATCAGTAAAAGGGAAAAAGATTGACAAAATAAAAGGAAATGAAAGTGGCATAATAGGAATTGCATCAGATTTAGTCAAATACAACAAAAAATACGAACAGATAATTCTAAATTTACTTGGAAGAACAATAATTGTAGATAATATGGATACAGCAATAAAAGTTGCAAAACAAAATTCATACACATTTAGAATAGTAACAAAAGATGGAGATGTAATAAACCCATCAGGAGCAATTACAGGTGGTTCTGTAATGAAAAAAACTGTAAACATTTTAGGAAGAAGCAAAGAAATAGAAAGACTAGGCAAAGAAATTCAAGAAATAGAAACTAAAATACAAAAACTAGAAAAAGAAATGCAAGAATATCAAGATTCAATAACAGGAATATTAGAAATATCTGAAAAACTAGAAAAAGAATTACAAGAAAGTGAAATAAACTATGCAACAGGAAAACAAAAAATATCATCTCTAGAAGAAGAAATGGAAAAACTAAAAAACAGATTGCAAAAACTAGAAGATGAAAATCAAAATATAGAAAACCTAAAAAAAGATGCAATAACTAAAAAAGAAGAAATACAAAAAGAAATAACAATATTAAATAACCAAAATGAAGAACTAACACAAATAATTACAGAATATGCAGATTTGAATAAAGATGACCAAAAATATATAGACAATTTAAATGAGGATATAACAAATCTAAAAATATCTGTATCATCATTTGACGAGAGTGAAAGCTCAATAGAAGAAATAAAAGAAAGAATAAATCAAGAAATAGAAGCAAATAAAAACACAATAAAAAATAAAAAAGAACAAATACAAGAGATTAATGAAGAAAATAAAAATTTGGAAAACTCAATCAAAGAAATATTAGAAAAAATAGAAAAAATAAAAGAAGAAGTAAAAAACAGTAGTAGCAAAATAGAAGAATTAAAACAAGAAAGAAAAGACAAAAACGAAAAATTAAATTATCAAGAAACACAAATAACAGAAAAATTCAATATAATAGAAGAATTAAAATCTCAGCTAGTAAAATTAGAAGTTAAGAAAAACAAAACAGAAGAGGAAATTGAAAACATAATAAATAAACTATGGGAAGAATACGAATTAACCCCAAATACAGTACAGGATTACAAAAAACCAGAAAATATACAAAACACAAAAAGAAAAGTAAATGAATTAAGAACACAAATAAAAGAAATGGGAAGTATAAATATTAATTCAATAGAAGAGTATAAAAATCTTAAGGAAAGATATGACTTTATGAGTGAGCAACGCCTAGATTTAGAAAGTACAATGGCAAAACTAAGAAAAATAGTAACAGATATGACACAACTTATGAAAGAACAATTTAAAGAAAAATTCAGAGAAATAAATAAAAACTTTGGCGATGTATTTTCAGAACTATTTGGTGGTGGTAAGGCAGAAGTTAGATTAGAAGATGAAAAAAATATATTAGAATGTGGAATAGAAATAATAGCACAACCACCAGGAAAAAAACTACAAAATATGTTATTATTATCAGGTGGAGAAAAAGCTCTAACAGCAATAGCACTACTATTTGCAATACTAAAAATAAATCCAGCACCATTTTGCGTTTTAGATGAAATAGAAGCAGCACTTGATGATGTTAATGTATATAGATATGCTGAATACCTAAAAAAATTTGCAAAAGATACACAATTTCTAGTAATTACACATAGAAAAGGAACAATGGAAGCAGCAGATAGCGTATATGGAGTAACAATGGAAGAAAACGGAATTTCTAAATTGCTTTCAATGAAATTAAAAACAGGCTAGAAATAAAATTATTCTAGCCTGTTAATAAAAAAATTAAGCTTCTAAATTTCTATCATTAAAATCAGAATCATCAAAAAGTTTATCAATAGGAACATTTAATGCCTTGCTAATCTTCCATAATGTAAAAACACTAACACCCTGTTCAATTTTGTCACTCTCTAGGTTGCCAATTAAAGCAGTAGAAACATCTACAATTTCTGCTAGATTTTCTTGTGTCATTTTCCCATTTTTTAAATTATATAATTTGCGATAATATTTTACGTTCTTACCAATCACTCTAAATAAATCTGTTGAATCGATATCATTCATGAAGATACATCCTTTCACAAAAGTTTATTATATAAGTTATTTTCTAACTTTATGGGTTAAAATTCAATAAAGTTAAAATGAGAAAATATCACTTACAATAACAAAAAATAAACACCAAATAAATCTATAGGGTTACATTGAATGTGAGTGTTTAAAAAATTATACAATATTTTAATTATTATTACAAGTGTCAAATAAAAGCAAAGAAAATGAGCAATAGACCCGAAATAACAGAGTAAACATAATTAGGAATATTACTAAATCTAGAAATATACTTTCCAACCCAAATACCCAAACTTAAAAATATAAACTGAAAAACACTTGCAAGCAAAGGAAAAAGAATAGAACTAGTATTTATTAAACTCATACTAAATCCAATTCCAAAACTATCTAAAGAAAGAGCTAAACCAAGAAAAACAGATTCTTTAGGATCAATCAAATTAGAATTATTAAAATCAAAATATTTATTATCTATAGTAGAATCATAGAAAACCCCTTTTAAAATAACAAAAACACCAATAAAAAATAACAAACTAGATCCAATAATATTTATAAAATCTTGTGAAAATAAGAGAGACAGTAAATCCCCAAAAATAACAGAAATAAAAGAAATAGTAATAGAAATAATAAACAAAATAAGTTTACTAATACTAGATATTTTTGTATTTTTTAAACCATAAGTAACACCAATACCCAAAGCATCTATACTACTAGAAATAGATAACATTATGCAATTAATAAACATTGTAAACCCCCCAAAAAAGTTATATATTACATAATATGTTTCAAAAAAGATTAATGATAAAGTAATAAAAAAAATAGACAAGCATAAAATGAAATAAAAGAAAAACAAAGGAGAGGGTAAACATGTGGCAAACACTAAAAGAAGAAGACGTGTTACACAAATTAAATACAAATGAAAAAAATGGATTAAAAGAAGAAGATGTAAAGAAATTACAAAAGGAGGAAGGTAAAAACAAATTACAAGATAGCAAAAAAGAAAGCATTTTTATAAAATTTATAAAACAATTTAATGATTTTATGATAATAATTCTAATAATAGCATCTATAATATCAGCAATTGTATCTAAAGTTCAAGGAGAAAATGATTATATAGACTCAATCATAATAATTTTAATAGTAATACTAAATGCCATAATGGGAGTGGTACAAGAACAAAAAGCAGAAAAATCAATAGAAGCCTTAAAAAAGCTTACACCACAAAAAGCAAAAGTAATAAGAAATGGTAAGAAAACAGAAATAAATGCAGAAGATTTGGTAAAAGGAGATATAATAATTCTAGAGACAGGAAACTATATACCAGCAGACTGTAGACTATTAGAAACATACAATTTTCAAGTTGAAGAATCTAGCTTAACAGGAGAAAATATACCATCAGAAAAAAATGCTAATATATTATGCAATAAAAATTCAGCATTAGGTGATATGAAAAATATGGCATTTATGGCAAGTATTGTGGTAAATGGACATGCAAAAGCAGTTGTAACAGAAACAGGTATGAATACAACAGTTGGAAAAATAGCTAAAATGATGATTACAAATAAAGCACCAGAAACACCAATACAAAAAAAGCTAAGTCAAGTTGGAAAAATTCTTGGAATAGTATGTTTGGCAATATGTATGCTTATATTTTTAATAGGATTAATTAAAAATATAGAACCTATAGAAATGTTTATGACATCAGTAGGATTAGCAGTAGCAGCAATACCAGAAGGTTTGCCTGCAATTGTAACAATAGTATTATCAATAGGTGTAACAAAAATGGCAAAAAAAAATAGTATAATAAGGAAATTACCAGCAGTAGAAACTCTTGGAAGTAGTAATGTTATATGTTCAGACAAAACAGGAACATTAACACAAAATAAAATGAAAGTAACAGAAATAAAATCAAATAACAAAGATTTAACTATACAATATGGAGCATTATGCACAGATTGTGAAATTTTAGACAATAAAGTAATTGGAGAACCTACAGAAAAGGCAATAGTAGAAAAAGCGTTAGAAATGGGAAAAAATAAAAAAGACATAGAAAAACAAATGCCGAGAATAAACGAAATACCATTTAATTCTAACAGAAAAATGATGACAACAATACATCAGAAAGGAAATAAATATATAGTAATAACAAAAGGAGCACCTGATATATTATTAGAAAGATGCATAGATAAAGATAAAATCATGTATAAAAGACAAAATAGTGAAATGACAAATAAAGCACTAAGGGTAATGGGAGTAGCATATAAAGAATTAACTACATTACCAAGTAAAATTAATTCAGATACATTAGAAAATAACCTAAAATTTTTAGGTCTAATAGGAATGATAGATCCTCCAAGAGAAGGAGTAAGAGAAGCAGTAGAAACATGCAAAAAAGCAGGAATAAAAACAGTAATGATAACAGGAGACCACATAGAGACTGCAAAAGCAATAGCAAGAGACTTAAATATTTTAACAATTAAGGATAAAGCTATTACAGGTCAAGAATTGGATAAAATACCACAAAAAGAACTAGAAAAAAATATAAAAGAATATTCTGTATTTGCAAGAGTAACACCTGAACATAAGGTAAGAATTGTAAAGGCATGGCAACATACCGGTGCAGTTGTAGCTATGACAGGTGATGGAGTAAATGATAGTCCAGCACTAAAAAATGCAGATATAGGTATAGCAATGGGAAAAAATGGCACAGATGTTGCAAAAAACGCATCTGATATGATATTAACAGATGATAATTTTGTAACAATTGTTGAAGCAGTAAAACAAGGCAGAAATATATATGACAATATAAAAAAAGCAATACATTTTTTAATAGCAACAAACATTGGAGAAATTGTAACAATATTTATGGGATTAGTTTTAGGAATGAAATCACCACTTCTTGCAATACAATTATTATGGGTAAATTTAGTAACAGATTCTTTGCCAGCAATAGCACTTGGACTAGAACCGGCAGAAAAAGACATAATGAAAAGAAAACCAATAAATAGCAAAAAAAGCATATTTGCAGATGGACTTTGGAATAAAATAATAATCGAAGGCATAATGATTGGAATGTTTACATTAGTAAGTTTTAGTATAGGAAATAAATATTATAGTCTAGAGATAGGAAGAACAATGGCATTTATAACTATAGGGTTATTAGAACTAATACATAGCTTTAATATAAAAAGTGAAGAATCAATATTTAATATGGGAATTTTAGAAAATAAATATTTAATAGGAAGTTTTATACTAGGGGTCATAATACAAACAATAGTTGTAATTATAGAACCTTTAGCAGATATATTTAAATTATCACAATTAAATATAACACAATGGATAATAACAATATTAATTTCTATTTTACCAATACCAATTATGGAGTTACAGAAAAAAATTGATAAATCTAGCAAAAAAATTAACATAAATTCCCAAAAAACACTTGCAAAAACTTAAAAAACATGATAAAATAGCAATGCTAAAAAACAAGATACATAAAGAAATTAGTATTAATAGAACAATAAACAACAGATATTACAATCTAAATAAAGTTCTAGAAATACAAAAATCTTCAAAGTAAAATTATTACAAAGAAGATTTAATCTCTGCTCACTTAAAGAGGTGAGCTATAATCCAAAGGGAGGTGAAATAATGAAAAAATACGAAAGTGTTATCATTGTTAATCCAAATTTAGATGAGGAAGCTCTAAAAGCTTTAGAAGACAAATTTACAGGATTAATAAATGGAAATGGAAAAGTTGAATCTTTTGAAAACCAAGGTAAAAAAAGATTAGCATATGACATAAAAAAACATAAGGAAGCATATTACTTTGTAATCAATTTTGAAGCTGAACCAACTTTAATAGCAGAATTCCAAAGAGTTTTAAGAATAACAGATTCAATTTTAAAATTCATAGTTATAGATGCAACAAAATAGGAATTTAAAGCAAAATGAGGCAATTTAAATTTAAAAATTAGATACATGCCTTGTGAAAGGAATGATAAAAAATGAACAAAGTAATATTAATGGGAAGACTAACAAGAGATCCAGAAGTAAGATATACACAAACAAATAATACACTAGTTGCATCTTTTAGTTTAGCAGTAAATAGAAGATTTGTAAGACAAGGAGAAGAAAGACAAGCAGATTTTATAAATATAGTTGCATGGAGCAAACTAGGAGAATTTTGTAGTAAATATTTTAAAAAAGGACAACAAGTTGGTATAATTGGAAGAATACAAACAAGGACATGGGATGATGACCAAGGTGTTAAACATTATGTAACAGAAGTAGTTGCAGAAGAAGCATATTTTGCAGATTCAAAAAGAGAAGGAGACTCAAATGGATCAGCATTTGAAAACACATTTGGATCAACAATGCCAGGAAATATGGGGTCAGACTTTGAAGTTACATCTTCAACAGACGATTTACCATTTTAAATATATACTGAGAGGGGGAAAACAAAATGTCAGATAAAAAACAAAACAAGAGAAATAATAATAAAAACTATGATGATGATTACAACCCAAAATTTAGAAAACAAAGAAAAAAAGTTTGTTTACTATGTAGTGATAAAAACTTTGTATTAGATTATAAAAATCCTGAACAATTAAAGAAATTTATAAATGATAAAGGAAAAATACTACCTAGAAGAACAACAGGAGCTTGTAGCAAACATCAAAGAGATATTACAACAGCAATAAAAAGAGCTAGACATATTGCAATATTACCATACACACAGAATTAATTTTATTTTAAAACAAACAAAACCGTTGAAGAATCAACGGCTTTTGCTATTTTCAAAATAAAAAGTAATGCAATAGTAAGGCAATTAGAAATACAAAGATGGAAGAAACCGTTGAAAAATCAACGGTTTCTTTTTTGCACTCATTCAGCCTTAAACTCTAATAAAGGCCCTGAATTTGCAAAACTATAAACCTTAAACAGTGCATGGTTAAAACCACGCGCTGACAATTGGTTAAACTCAGATATGCGAGTCTCATCAAATGATGCCACATTAAAACCAATTGTTAGTGACGCACGATGGTCACCAGGTTTTGATATTGCAAAAATCTCCAATGTTCTCCCCCTTAATCTCAAGGAAACAAAATATCCCTGAGAAAACATGAGATTGTAAATGTTAGCCAAACTTTCCAGTTGGCTAAATTTACAAGACAATTTTATTGTCCCATAAAATTTAAGAGGATCCAAAAAATCATGTGACAATTTCGGAATTGTTGGCATGGAGATTTTAGGAAAACACATAAAATTACTAAGAACATGAATGTTTACGTGTTTTCCTTCTGCATCTGATTCAAAATACAGAATGTCGTCATCACAAAGGAGAGCGACCTGTTTAAAAACTTCATCAGATACAGATTCCAAATCCCTCTTGATTTTTATGCAAGAGTTTTTAAATCTACGCATTTTTATACGCAGGTAGTAATTACCCTTGCTAGAAGGGATTTGCTTTAAGGAAACATCTGGCCGATTTCCCTGAATTATCATCCCATTTAAAATAGGAAATAAATAATTTAATTCAGGAAAACCTGTTTTTAGAGTAAAGCTGATTTTTTGATTCATACATGAATCCTCCTTATTTAATTTACAGCTAACTAGCTACAATATATATTATACATCATTTACATAAAAAATAAAACCCCATATTGTAAAAATTACATAAATATAGTAAAATATTATATGAAAATTAAAAAAGGAGATAATGTATATGAATAAAAAAGAATTGCAAAATTTAATAAAAAAAACAGAAGAAACATTAAAACCTCAATTTAAACATGTAGAAGAAATATGTGGAATAAATAGCATAAAAGTAATAGAAGCATTCCAAAAAAACAATTTACAAGAAATGCATATGCAAAGTTCTACAGGATATGGAATAGATGAACCAGGAAGAAACAAAATAGAAGAAATATATGCAGATATATTTAAAGCAGAAGACAGTTTAGTAAGAAGCCAGTTTATATCAGGAACACATGCATTAGCAATATGTTTATCAGCACTATTACGTCCAAATGATACAATGCTAAGTATTACAGGAGCACCATATGATACTTTGCAAACAGTAATAGGAATAAACAGTAATCCAAGTCCAAGTTCATTAAAAGCATATGGAATAAAATATGAGCAAATAGAATTAAAAGAAAATGAGTTCGATATACAAAAAATTCAAGAAAGGCTACAAAAACAAGATATTAGACTAGTAGAAATACAGAGATCAAGAGGATATTCAACAAGAAAAAGTTTAAATATAAATCAAATAGAAAATGTCATAAAAAAAATAAGAGAAGTAAATAAAAATGTAATAATAATGGTAGACAATTGTTATGGAGAATTTGTAGAAGAAAAAGAACCAATAGAAGTAGGAGCAGATATAGCAGTAGGATCTTTAATGAAAAATTTAGGAGCAGGAATAGCTACATCAGGAGCATATATTGTAGGAAAAAAAGATTTAATAAAATTATGTAGTGAAAGACTAACAGCACCAGGAATAGGAAAAGAAATAGGACCATCATTAGGGCAAAACACAAATCTATTAAAAGGACTATTTTTTGCACCACAAGTTGTAGCAAGTAGTATTAAAACAGTAATATTTGCAAGTAAAATATTAGAAGATTTAGGATATAAAGTAGAACCAAAATATGATGAAAAAAGGGCAGATATAGTACAAACAATACATCTAGGCTCAGCGGAAAAATTAATAAAATTTTGCCAAGGAATTCAAAAAGGTTCACCAATAGATAGTAATGTAACACCTGAACCAGGAGACATGGGAGGATATGAGGATAAAATAATAATGGCAGCAGGAACATTTACAGAAGGATCAACGATAGAACTAAGTTGTGATGGACCTATAAGAGAACCATATATAGCATATATGCAAGGTGGACTAACATATGAATATGGAAAATATGGAGTAATAAAAGCGATAGAAACAATGGAAGGAATTGGAGGATAACCAAGTACATGAAAGTAGTAGTAATAGGCGGAGGACCAGCAGGGATGATGTCAGCCATAAGTGCCAAACAAAATAACAATGAAGTAATATTAATAGAAAAAATGAACATGCTAGGAAAAAAATTATTGATAACAGGAAAAGGTAGATGTAATATTACATCATCACTAGATATAGAAGAATTTATAAAAAATACGCCACGGAAATGGCATGTTTTTATACAGCTCATATAAACAATTTACAAATAAAGATATAATAGAATTTTTAAAAAAACAAGGATTAGATGTAAAAGAAGAAAGAGGAAATAGAATTTTCCCTGTTACAGATAAATCAATAGATGTATTAAACTGTTTCATAAAAAAACTAAAAGAACTAAATATAAAAATATATTTAAATGAAAAAGTAGAAAAAATAATAGTAGATAATATAGGTGACACTAAAAAAGCAATTGCAGTAAAAACAGATAAACAAACAATTAAAGCAGATAAAATAATATTAGCAACAGGAGGTAAAAGCTATCCACTAACAGGTTCAACAGGAGATGGATACAAAATAGCAGAAGAATTAGGACATAATATTACAAAAATAAAACCATCATTAGTTCCATTTGAAATATATGATAATGACATAAAAAAAGAACTACAAGGATTATCTCTGAGAAATGTACAAATAGAATTTATTGATAAAACAAAAAACAAAACAATATATAAAGATTTTGGAGAAATGATATTTACACACTTTGGAGTTTCAGGACCAACAATTTTAAGTGGTTCAGCACATTTAGTTAGATACAAAAACATAGATAATCTATTAAAAGATAAAAAAATAATATTAAAGATAGACTTAAAACCTGCACTAACAAAGGAAAAATTAGATGAAAGAATTTTAAGAGATTTTGGAGCAGAAAAAAATAAACAATTTAAAAATGGTTTAGATAAATTATTACCTCAAAAGTTAATTCCAACAATTATAAGAATAAGTAAAATAGAACCACAAAAACAAATAAACAATGTAACAAAAATTGAAAGAAATAAAATAATAGAATTAATAAAAGGATTTGAGATACAAATTAAAGATTTTAGACCAATTGAAGAAGCAATAATCACAAGTGGAGGAATAAATATAAAAGAAATAAATCCTAAAACAATGGAATCTAAAATAATAAAAAATTTGTATTTCGCAGGAGAAATAATAGATATAGATGCATATACAGGGGGATTTAATTTACAAATTGCATATTCGACAGGTTTTGTGGCAGGCAAAACAAATTAGTAACACAAGAAAGGAATTTAAAATGAGTGAATTTGTAACTATAAAAGAAAATGTTCAAGCAGAAATAACTGAAAAAAAGTCAAAATTTATTGCAAATATTATAAAAGTTGAAAATAAAAATGAAGCAGAAGAAAATATTTTAAAGCTAAAAAAGAAATATTTTGATGCAAAACATAATTGTATAGCTTATAGAATTAAAGAAGATCAAGGGGTAATAGAAAAAGCAAGTGATGATGGAGAACCACAAGGAACAGATGGTGAGCCAATACTA
>CALXHD010000020.1 GCA_944388015.1 uncultured Clostridia bacterium
TATGATGCATTTGATATCATAAAAGAAAAAGAAGGAAAAAATCCTTTAGAAGTTTTTGAAGCAGCTTTAGAAAATGTTATGCCAGTTCTTGAAGTTAAAGCAAGAAGAGTAGGTGGAGCAACATATCAAGTTCCACTAGAAATCAGACCTGAAAGAAGACAAACTTTAGGACTAAGATGGTTAGTAACATATGCAAGAAACAGACATGAAAAAACAATGGCTGAAAAATTAGCAAATGAAATTATGGACGCTGTAGCTGGAAATGGTGGAGCATTCAAGAAAAAAGAAGATACACACAGAATGGCAGAAGCAAACAAAGCATTTGCTCATTATAAATGGTAAAATCTTGATTAGAAGTAAAAATATACAGATATTAAAACTTCCAATCAATACAATGAATTATATAGAGACAGCAGGAATTTAGAAGGGAGGAAATATAAAATGGCAGGAAGAGCATACCCACTTGAAAGAACAAGAAATATAGGAATAATGGCTCATATTGACGCTGGAAAAACAACAACAACAGAAAGAATATTATTCTATACAGGAAAAACACATAAAATAGGAGAGGTTCATGAAGGTGCAGCAACAATGGACTGGATGGAACAAGAACAGGAAAGAGGTATAACAATTACATCTGCTGCTACAACATGTTTTTGGAACAATAACAGAATAAACATTATTGATACACCAGGACACGTTGACTTTACAGTAGAAGTTCAAAGATCTCTAAGAGTTCTAGATGGAGCAGTAACAGTACTAGCTGCCAAAGGTGGTGTACAACCACAAACAGAAACAGTTTGGAGACAAGCTGACAAATATCAAGTTCCAAGAATGGTATATGTAAACAAAATGGATATAACAGGAGCAAACTTTATGCTTTGTGTAGAACAATTAAAAAATAGATTAAAAGCAAATGCAGTCCCAATCCAATTACCAATTGGGGCAGAAGACCAATTTACGGGTATAGTTGACTTAATAAAAATGAAAGCATTTATCCATAAAGACGATCTAGGAAAAGAAATTGAAGAAACAGAAATACCTGAAGATATGAAAGCAGATGCAGAAAAATTCAGAAATCAAATGATTGAAGCAGTAGCAGATCAAGATGAAGAATTAATGATGAAATACCTAGAAGGAGAAGAACTAACAGAGGAAGAAATTAAAAAAGGTTTAAGAGTAGGTACAATAGCAAATAAAATTGTTCCAGTAACATGTGGTTCTTCATACAAAAATAAAGGTGTTCAAGAATTATTAAATGCAATTGTAGACTATATGCCATCTCCTTTAGATATACCACATATCAAAGGACAAACATTAGATGGAGAAGAAACAGAAGCTAAAACATCTGATTCAGAACCATTTGCAGCATTAGCATTTAAAATTGCTACAGACCCATTTGTTGGAAAATTATGTTTCTTTAGAGTATATTCAGGAACATTAGAATCAGGTTCAACAGTATTAAATTCTAGTAAAGATAAAAAAGAAAGAATAGGAAGAATTCTACAAATGCACTCAAACCATAGAGAAGATATCGAAAAAGTATATGCTGGAGATATCGCAGCAGCTGTAGGATTAAAAGATGTAACAACAGGTAACACTCTATGTGACCCTGACCATCCAATTATACTAGAATCAATGGAATTCCCAGAACCAGTTATTGATATTGCAATTGAACCAAAAGATAAAGCAGCTCAAGAAAAAATGGGAATAGCTTTAACAAAACTTGCAGAAGAAGACCCAACATTTAAAGCATATACAAACCAAGAAACAGGTCAAACTATTATTGCAGGTATGGGTGAATTGCACTTAGACATTATAGTTGATAGACTAAAAAGAGAATTTAAAGTAGAATGTAATGTTGGTAAGCCACAAGTTGCTTATAAAGAAACTATTAGAAATAAAGTTAAAGTACAAGGAAAATTCATTCGTCAATCTGGAGGTAAAGGACAATATGGTGATGTATGGTTTGAAATGGAACCATTAGAGCCAGGAAAAGGAATAGAATTTGAAAGCAAAATTGTTGGTGGAGCAGTACCAAAAGAATATATTAAACCAATTGAACAAGGTATGAGAGAAGCTGCTGAAAGCGGTGTACTTGCTGGATATCCAGTTATAGACTTTAAAGTATCATTAGTAGATGGTTCATATCATGAAGTAGACTCTTCAGAAATGGCATTTAAAATAGCAGCATCTATGGCATTCAAAGAAGGATGTAAACAAGCAAAATCTGTTATATTAGAGCCAATAATGAAAGTTGAAATAACAGTTCCAGAAGAATACATGGGAGATGTTATAGGTGATATAAATTCAAGACGTGGAAGAATGGAAGGTATGGACAGTGACGATGGAATGCAAGAAATACATGCATTTATACCACTTTCTGAAATGTTTGGTTATGCAACAGATTTACGTTCAAAAACACAAGGAAGAGGAACATATTCAATGGAACCATCACATTATGAAGAAGTTCCAAAATCAGTGTTAGAACAAATAGTAGCATCAAGAGCAAAAAAAGAAGCTTAATTAACATCACTTATATAAGTTAAAAAATGTAATAGATTGAAATTATTCAATCTATTACACAAAAACAGTTAAAATCTAAAACAAAAAATTAACTAATTGATTATTTATACAGTAATTTTTAAAGTAAAAAATAATCAAATATTACACAAAAAATATTTAAAACAAAATCAATTAACAAAATTTACTAAAAGACTTGCATTTTTAGCCAAAATGTTATAAAATGCTAGTACAAAAATAAGTTATTAAATTTTTATAATAATAGTAGTTGTAAGATTAATAAAAATCAAAACAACTAACTAAAATTAAGGAGGAATATAAAATGGCAAAAGCAAAGTTTGAAAGAACAAAGCCACATGTTAACATTGGTACAATCGGACACGTTGACCATGGTAAAACAACAACAACAGCAGCTATTACAAAATATTTAGGTTTATTAGGAAAAGCTAAATATGAAGCTTATGATGCAATTGACAGTGCACCAGAAGAAAGAGAAAGAGGAATCACAATCAATACAGCACACGTAGAATATGAAACAGATAACAGACACTATGCACACGTTGACTGCCCAGGACACGCAGATTATGTTAAAAACATGATTACAGGTGCAGCACAAATGGATGGAGCTATCTTAGTTGTTTCTGCAGCAGATGGTCCAATGCCACAAACAAGAGAACACATCTTATTAGCTAGACAAGTTGGTGTTAAATACATCGTTGTTTACTTAAATAAATGTGATATGGTTGATGATCCAGAACTATTAGAATTAGTTGAAATGGAAGTAAGAGACCTATTAACAGAATATGGTTTCCCAGGAGATGATATTCCAATTATAAAAGGATCTTCATTAAAAGTATTAGAAAGCACATCAACAGATCCAAATGATCCAGTATATGCACCAATCAAAGAATTAATGGATGCAGTTGATAGTTATATACCAACACCAGAAAGACCAATTGACCAACCATTCTTAATGCCAGTTGAAGACGTATTCACAATTACAGGACGTGGAACAGTTGCAACAGGTAGAGTAGAAAGAGGACAAGTAAAACTACAAGACGAAGTTGAAATCATCGGTCTAACAACAGAAAGAAGAAAAACTGTTGTTACAGGTGTAGAAATGTTCAGAAAATTATTAGACCAAGCAGAAGCTGGAGACAACATTGGTGTTCTATTAAGAGGTATAGATAGAAAAGACATCGAAAGAGGTCAAGTACTATGTAAACCAGGAACAATCAATCCACATACAAAATTCACTTCAGAAGTTTATGTACTAACTAAAGACGAAGGTGGAAGACATACACCATTCTTCAATGGATATAGACCACAATTCTATTTCAGAACAACAGATGTTACAGGTGTTATCGAATTACCTGCTGGAACAGAAATGGTTATGCCTGGAGATAATGTTTCAATGACAATTGAATTAATTACACCTATCGCTATCGAAAAAGGATTAAGATTTGCTATCCGTGAAGGTGGTAGAACAGTTGGTTCAGGTGTTGTTTCAGAAATCTTAGGATAATAGAAAATTATAAAACATGTAAAATAAAAAGATGCAAAACTTAAATTGCATCTTTTTTGTCATATACAAAATATATAAAAATATAATTAGATAGAGGTATTATAAAATGATTATTAAATTAAAAAGACTATTATTAATATTTATATATATTTGTATAATTCCATGTACTGTTTTAGCAGATGATATACAAGAAGAAACAGAACTTACAAATGCAGAAATACAAGAAACATTAGAAATATCAAGTAATAATAAAGATATATTAAAAGATATCAATTCACGAGCATATATAGTTATAGATAGGAATTCAAATAGAATACTATGTGGAAAAAATGAATTTGAAAAAAGAAAAATGGCATCAACAACAAAAATAATGACAGCAACAGTAGTAATAGAAAACTCTAACCTATCAGATACAGTAGAAATATCAAAAAAAGCAGCAAATACAGGAGGATCTACATTAGGGATAAAAACAGGTGATAAAATTACAATAAAAGACCTAGTATATGGTTTAATGTTAAGATCAGGAAATGACTGCGCAGTAGCATTGGCAGAATATACTGGAGGAAGTATAGAAGGATTTGCAGAACTAATGAACCAAAAAGCATGTGAATTAGGATTAGAAAATACACATTTTGAAACACCACACGGACTAGACAGCGAAAACCACTATACAACAGCATATGAACTAGCAATTCTTTCAAATTATGCAATGAACAACAAAACATTTGCCCAAATAGTAGGAACTAAAAATTATACAATAAATATTAATGGATATCCTAGAAATATAAATAATACAAATGAACTACTAGGAAATCTAAATGGTATATATGGTATAAAAACAGGATTTACAAATGGTGCAAATAGATGCTTAGTTACATGTTGCAAAAGAAATAATATGGACATTATTTGTGTAGTTTTAGGAGCAGATACAAAAAACTACAGAACAAAAGACAGTATAAAATTAATAGAATATGTATTTAAATATTTCGAGCCGGTTAACATAGAAGAAAAAATGAAAGAGGAATTTTTAAAGTGGAAGAATAAAAATCAAAATGAATTCTCAATTATAAAAGGAAAAACAAATAATATAGAATTAGAGATGGAAGAATTAGAATACTCCACAATTCCAATTTTAAAAAAACAAATTTCAAATATAGACATATCAGTAGAATGTGAAAACAAATTATATGCACCATTAATAAAAAATGCTAAAATTGGTAATATAACCTTAAAAATAAATGAAGAAATAATAGCCAAAGCAAATATTTTAAACAAAAATCAAATAGAAAAGAAATCACCATATGACTATTTGTTACTATTTTTTAAAAACTATAAAACATATTTCAATAAATTATGCTTTTAAAATATTATAAAAAGCAAATTAAAAGCGACATATAAGCATTCTTAAATAAAAAACTTATATGTCGCTTTTAAAAATAAATTATTGAGCATTATCTTTTATATAATTTACAACATCTCCAACTGTTACAACTTTTTCTGCATCGCTATCTGGAATTTCCATATCAAATTCTTCTTCAATTGCCATAACTAATTCAACAATATCTAAAGAATCAGCTCCTAAATCATCAATAAAAGATGCTTCCATAGTAACTGCTGAATCTGCTACACCTAATTGTTCAACAATAATTCCTTTAACTTTTTCTAAAATTTCTTCTGAACTCATTTGTAAGAGTTCACCTCCTCTCAAGTTTGCAAATGATATATTCATTTGATTAATTCTTTATCATATTACCTTTATATTATATGATTATTAATTTGTCAAGTATTTTAGTAAATATTTTCATTTTTATACCAACAAGTCAAAAAACATTAAGAACTAGGCTTATTTAAACTACTTTTTAGCTGTTTTATCCATTGCCTCAATCATTTTATCAACCGCTTTATTTTGAACAAATTGTTCCGCCTGAATAATTGTATATTCAAATAGAATATCATCACTACTACCATGAGCTTTAACAACAGGCTTTTTTACACCAAGGAATAAAGCTCCACCATAAGACTTGTAATCCATTGTTTTTCTAAAACGATTAATAGCAGGTAAACAAGGTAAAGCAAGAATTTTAGATAACCAATTCTTTTTCAAACTTTCAGAAAGAGAAGTTTTAACTAATTTTCCTAAACCTTCAGTTGTTTTTAGAAAAACATTACCAGTAAAACCATCTGCAACAATAGCATCCACTTTACCTGAAAAAGCATCTCTACCTTCAACATTACCAATAAAATTAATATCTAACTCTTTAGACTTTTCCATTAAAAGTTTATAACTTTCACGAACTAATTCATTTCCCTTTGTTTCCTCTGTGCCAATATTTAATAAACCAATTGCAGGATGTTCTATACCAAATGTATTACGTATATA
Source organism: uncultured Clostridia bacterium (assembly GCA_944388015.1). Lineage (GTDB taxonomy): Bacteria > Bacillota > Clostridia > TANB77 > CAG-508 > CAG-269. The sequence goes on from CALXHD010000020.1 coordinate 6,429, forward strand.
AATAGATGACATTTGAGCAAATTGTAACAAATTTATAGGTTTACAATTAGTATTAGAACCAGCATCAATCAAAACCAATCTACTATGATATGCAGGTAAAATACCTGCTAATGCAGGTCTATCTACACCTTTAATTCTTCCAACAATTAAAGTAGCACCAGTAAGAAGAGCTCCAGAATTTCCAGCAGAAATAAAAACATCACCTTCATCTTCTTTAAGCATTCTAAAACCAACAACCATAGAAGAATCTTTTTTATGCTTAATGGCTACAGTAGGAACATCTTCCATTTCTATTGTTTCTGTAGCATTTTTAATTTTTAATCTATCAGAAATATCTTCAATTTCTTTACCATAAAATTCTTTTACTTTTGATCTTATTACATCTTCTTTTCCAACTAATACTACCTCAGCTTTAACTTTATTTATTGCATTTACAGCACCTTTTATATTTGCATCAGGAGCATTATCTCCACCCATTGCATCTAATATTATTTTCATGACTTCCTCCATAATATATCTATATTTACAATACATATATTTTATTATGCTTTATAAAAAAAAGCAAGAGTTTTTTTTATAAAATAACACAAAAAAATGCTAAAGTATAAACTATAGCATTAGAATATCAAGATTTTTTGGGAGGTGTATATTTTACAATATCACCAATTTCACAATCAATAGTTTTACAAATTCTTGCTAGTAATCCTAAATCAATTTTTTGCATATCATTTTTACAATATTTCAGCAATTGACCATAATGTATTTGCGCATTTCTTGATAAACTAGAACGACTTATATTATGACTTTTCAAAAATTCATCTAACCTTAAATCTACTTTGCCCCAGTCTTCCATATTTTAACACATTCCTTTCAAAAAGGCATAAACTGGCTGGAAAAGAATTAAATTTAAAGTGAAGCTTACCACTATACACTGTCAAAATTGTAATTATTTTTCAACCTTTACCACCTTTTACAAAAAAATAGTAACACTAAAAATAAATTATAACAACTAGGAATACACATACTATACACAAACATAATAGAACTAATAGTTCCATATAATCAAATATTAAAAGAACGATAAAAACAATAATCTATATATAAAAGCGTATTTTAACATAATGTGTAAGTAAAAGAAAAAATAATACAAAATATAAAGAAAAATAATTGACAATGAAATTACGCTAATATATAATATGCGTGTACATAGTACGGATAAACATATAAGAGTATAAAAAAGAAGGAAATGCAAAAACTAAAGTAAAATAGGAGGAAAAACAATGGATGAAAAAGTAAAAAAACAAACAGGTATAACATTAATAGCGTTGGTTATAACAATTTTGTTCTCATATGACGAAAAAATAAAATGTAGTAATAGCAAAGGTTTCCTCTTATTAACAATTTAGTAAAAATAAAATTTTCACATATTTAAAAGATGAATTGTAAAAAATAATAATACAATGTCATCTTTTTTTGAATTTATAATGAAATTTTTGAAAATAAATGCTATAATGTCAATGTATTAATAAATTTGCAGACACATCTGCTAATTTTAAAATAAAGATTTTGAATTTCGCAGACGCATCTGCGAAATTTAGAAAACAATTGAAAAATCAAGATTTCAATAAAAAATAGAAAAAGAAAAGAGGAATTATATGGAAGAAAATCAAATGTTAGAAAAAGATTTTAAAGAAGTATTTAAAGATATAAAAAATGAAATATTAAATGCACAATATGATATTTATAAAAGTGCAAATATAAGGACACTAGCATTATATAGTTATTTAGGAAAAATAATAAATGAAAATGCGAAATATGGAAATAAATTTATAAATAATTTATCAATAGAATTAAAGATAAATTTCCCAAATATGAAAGGTTTTTCAGAAAGAAATCTCCTTAATATGAAAAAATATTATTTGGAATGCAAAAATAATAGTAATTTACAAAAACTTTCAGAAAAAATACCTTGGTCTCATAATCCAATTTAATAACAAATTTAAAAGAATTAAGTTACGAAGAAATATTTAAAATATATGGTAAAAGATGGAATATAGAAACATTATACAATAGTTTGAAAAATAAATTACAAATAGAAAAATTTACAAGTAGTAAAGAGGAAATAATAAAACAAGATGTTACTAGATAATAATTTTTAACATAAAATTGCATCAAACTAAATCATTGTAATAATATTGTAACGAAAATTTAATATTAAAATTTTTATTAATTTTTTATTAAAATATCTATATTATCATTTTCTTACAGAAAAATCGACAGACCACTTGCCAATATAAAATTAATATATTATAATACTAAAAACGGATTAAACAGAACCGTCACAAAAATGAAAAAGAAAGGAAGTAAAAAATGCGTAATTTTCTAAAGGGAATAATAGTAGGTATTGGAGGAATAGCACCAGGACTAAGTGGAAGTGTATTACTTGTAATATTTGGGCTATACCAAAAAACAGTAAATGCAATAGGAACACTATTTAAAGACTTCAAAAAAAATATATTATTTTTAATACCACTATTCTTAGGATTTGGAGTAGGAGTCATAATCTTTAGTAAAATAGTAGATTATTTCTTAAATAATTTTGAAATGTACACAAGATTTGCATTTTTAGGATTAGTAATAGGAACAATACCATTATTTTATAAAGAAGTAAAAAAAGAAGGATTTGATAAAAAATATTACATATTAATAATTGCAGCAGCGATATGTGGATTTAGCCTATTTTTTGTAAATAAAGACTTTTTCCCACAAGTAACAAATCCAAACTTATTCCAATCAGTAATACTTGGTGTGGCAGTGGCTGGATCTTCAATTGTACCTGGAGTAGACAGTGCGGTTATACTATCTTCACTAGGATTATATGAATTATATGTTAGTTCACTTGCAAGTCTAAACTTTTCTATTTTAATACCAGCTGGAGTTGGATTAGTAGTAGGAGCATTAGTAATATCTTTTATAATAAATAAATTAATAAAAAGATTTTATACAGCCACATTTTCAATAATATTTGGACTATTTTTATCAATAATACCAAATGTATTAAACGAAAGCTGTAAAATAGGATTTAATGCACAATCTGTAATAGCAATAATAATTGCAATTATAGGATTTGGAGTATCATATTTCTTAGGTGATATAAAAGGAAATATAGAAAAATCAAAAAAATTATTAACAAAATTAAAAATATTGTCAAACAAAACAGAAACATTAGAAGAAAAATAAGGAGCTTAAAGCTCCTTAACTTATTTCTCTAAAAAATATAAATTCACTTCCATCAGTACTATTTCTAGTCTCATATAAAGAACCTGCTAAAATATCTTTATTATTGGAATTTAAATCAACATCAATATTAGCATGATATACAAAAGAATCATTATCATAATTTTTAATATGAATATCAAATTTTAAATTATAACAAACATCATCTAAATTAACACCAGTTTGCTCTAAAATCTTACCATTAAAAACAACAGAATTAACATCATCATGTATAGAATAATTCTTAACAATTCCCTTATTAATATAACCAAGAGAAATAGGATTAGAACAATCTGTATAAAAAGTAGGTTGAGAATAATCAGCAGTTTCATTTTGTTCATTTGTATTAATAATATTAAAATCAATTCTATTATTACTAGCTAAATTTAAATTTTCAAAAATACCAGAAGAATTTGGATTTTTATAATTCAAAATAGGACTTCCAACACCAGGATTAGAAGTAGTAATATTTATATTATCAATCCATAGTTCCTTAACAGTATTTTGAGTAGTTAAATCAGAAATAGAAGATGTATTATCTATATAAATCGAAATATCGGTATATTGGCAAATATCTAAATTTTGAAGAGATCTATTACTACTATTATCTATAGCATTACCACTACTAAATAAAAGAATTTTACTAATCTTAAAAACCGCAAGTTCATTTCCCTCAGCAATTTTTATAGATTGATTTACAAATTCATCTTTAGAATAACTAACATAAAAAAGATAAGAATAAGAGAGAATACAAAAAATCAGCAGTAAAATTAAAACTATAAAAACAATTTTAGTATTTTTAATTCGTATCTTTTTAAACTGAAAATTCAAAATATATTCCCTCCTATTAAAATATTATCCAATTATTGTAAACGACTATACAACATTTTCATATAACTATAAACTTTAGAATGCCAATTTTCATCACTTGCATAGCGAATATTTACATCAGCTAAGGTTGGACCATTATAATATGTAGCAAGAGCTTTTTCACCATCATAAATCTTTGTACCTACAGGATTAATATAATATTTAACCATAACTTTAGCAAGTAACTCAATACCCTCTGAATAATCTTCAAATTCAAATGATGATTCATATGGAGTCTCATCATATGCACCATATCCAAATAAATTCTTCTTATCTTGAGCAATTTGTGATGTACCCCAAGCACTCTCATGAATAGCAAGTGAAGCTAAGAAAATACCATTTATATTATATTTTTTATCAACATTATAAAATACTTCGTAATTATCCTCAAATATATTATATTTATCATTAGGTAAATTTGAGAAAATCTTTCTATAATCTTCTAAAGTAAATCCTGATGACTGATTCAAAGGCATAGTCTCATCTAAAGTTAGCATAATTTTTTGTATCCTACATTTTTCAGGCATATTAGGATTAACCTTAGCAGAAGTTAAATATGTAGATTGAATATATCCTTCTATACCATCATAAGAAACCTTACACCACTCTTCACTTGGTAAATCAAGCAAAGTTACATCCAAATATATAGGTATTTCTGCAACTTCTTCTGAAGTATCAGAAGTTTCTTTATACAAAGTTCCTTTTTTAGTAAGATATAAAGTATCATTTAAATGAGCCTGAACTTTAGCTAAGAAATCAGATGTTCCAACATCAACTATTTGTGGCAAAAAATCTTGAGTTTTTTCTTCATTTAAAATAGTTTCTTCCTTTAATTCACCATTTTCATAAGAACGAACCAAAGTAACATTTTTCTTACCATTAATTCCTTCTTGTAAAACAACTTCTTCACCTTTAGGCAAAATATTTCTTTCAGTATATAAAGTCTCAAAAGGAATATCTCGTTCCTCAACAACCTGCTCTTTTACAGTTTCTAAAGCAGAATTTGAAGTAATAATGTTATGAGCATTTATACGGTGACGATTAATTTCTATTGAAACACTATTTTTTCCTATATCAGACAAAGGAGAATATAATTCTATAGATGTATCTTTAGCAGAAATAGAAGTTGACCAAAAAACTGCAACAATAAAAGCCAAAATAACTGCAAACAAAGAAAGCGAAATACTAACAGTTTTTCTGCGTGATGAAATATGTTTTTTAGGTCTACCCGATGAGTTATTCACTGTAGAATTATGTACCTTTTTTGCCATCTTTTTATTTTGCTCTTCATATTTTAAACGAGTTTCTTGAAGTTCTTTAAAAACATCTGTAAGTTGCCTATTATCAGAATCAAAAAAACTTTTTTTATTAGGCATATTAATCTCCTTTCATACAAAATATACACATAAATATTATATAATAATAATCAAAACTTGTCCATAGATTTTTGCAAAAAATCACTTGCAAATTTTGTAAAATGTTATATAATAGGTATATGGGTTTACACTGCTAAAGTTGAAAGGAGCAAGAAAAAATGAATGAACATAATTTAGAAATTTTGCAAAAAAATATAGACTACCAATTTAAAAACATAGAATTACTAAAAAATGCACTAACACACACATCATATGCATATGAACATAATACAAAAAGCAATGAAAAACTAGAATTTTTAGGTGACAGCATATTAGAATTCATATCAAGTGATTATATCTACAAAAATTATCCTAAACTAAAAGAAGGAGAAATGACCAAAGTTAGAGCTACAGTAGTATGTGAAAGTAGTTTATACAAAATAGCAAAAAAGCATAATTTTGGTGATTTCTTATACACAGGAAAATCAGAAAAAGTATCAAAAGGAAACCAAAAGCCAGCAATATTAGCAGACAGTGTAGAAGCAATAATAGCCGGAATATATTTAGATGGAGGATTAGAACCAACTAAAAAATTTATAATAGAAAACTTAAAAGACGAAATAGAAATAGCAACAAAACATGTAGGAATTAAAGACTATAAAACAGTATTACAAGAAAAACTACAAGAAAATGGAAACATAAAAATAGAATACAAAATAATAAAAGAAACAGGACCAGACCATGACAAAACATTTGAAGCAGAAGTATTAGTTGAAGGAAAAAAAATAGCAACAGGAATAGGAAAAAACAAAAAACATGCAGAAATGGAGGCAGCAAGAAAAGCATTAAAACAAATACAAAGTAAATAAGGAGGTAAGCTGTGGAAATTACAATAACACCAAATCAAATAAACAAACAAGTATTAAAAAAATACAAAAAAGAAAAAATAGACACAATAAAATTAGATATACAATCAACAAATGATTACATCCTAAAAAAATCAAATAATAATTTCACATTTAAAGACATAAAAAAAGCGTCAAAATTAATAAAACTATATGGATTTAAATTAGGATATAAAATGGTGTTAGGCTTACCAGAAAGTACTAGAATAGATGAGATAAATACAGCAAAAAACCTAATAAAGCTTAAACCAAAAAAAATAGACATAAGCCTATTAACAATTACAAAAGGAACAGAACTAGAAAAAGAATACAACAAAGGAAAATATGAACCACTATCAATTACACAAGCAATAGAAATATGTAAAGAAATAGTTAGAATGTTTTATAACAAAAAAATAGAAATAACAAGTATTGAAGCAGATAGCAAAGAAAACATAGTTGCAGGACCATTTCATCCTGAATTTAAACAACTAGTAGAATCTGCAATGTGGTATGATGCAATATTAAATAAGATAAAGAAATTAAATGCAAAAGTAAAAGAAGTAGAAATAACAGTAAACCCTGAAGATGTGGAAAACATAATAGGTTATAAAAAAGAAAATGTAATAAAATTAAAAGACACATATGATGTAGACCTAATAGTAAATCAAGATGAAAAAATGAAAAAAGGAAAGACTAAAATAGAGATAACTAAATTATATAATAGCTAAACTACAAAACCTGTTTAAAAAACATAAGTTAAGCACATAATAAAAACAGGTGATAATATGATAATAGAAGAAAAATACAACATAAAAACAATAGCAAAAGAGGGTATAGAAACAATAATAGGAGCTATAATAATGGCATTAGGAACATCACAATTCCTATTACCAAACCAACTTTCATCAGGAGGATTTGCAGGTATAGCAACAATAATATATTATTTTTTGCATATACCAATGGGAACAACAATATTGGCTTTTAATATACCATTATTTATAATGGCAGTATATAAATTAGGAAAAAATTTTTTTGTAAAATCACTAATAGGAACAACTACATTTTCCTTTTTTATAGACATATTTGATAAACTTAATCCTCTAACAGATGATAGATTTTTAGCCTGTATATATGGAGGAATAATTATAGGATTAGGAACAGCAATAATATTAAAAGCAAATTCCTCAACAGGAGGATCAGACCTAGTAAGTTTTATTGCTAGAAGCTATAAACCAAGCTTACGAGTAGGAAAAATAATTATAATAATAGATACAATAATAGTAATTTTAAATATGATATTTTTCAAAGAAATAGAAATAGGACTATATTCAGCAATAGCCATATATTTAATGGGAAAAATGATAGACATAATTTTTGAAGGAATATATTTCACAAAACTATTAATAATAATATCAAACAAAAATGAGGAAATTGCAAAAGAAATAGGAAGCAAAATACAAAGAGGTGCAACAGGGTTATATGGTAAAGGAATGTACTCACAAAAAGATAAGTTAATATTAATATGTGCAGCATCAAGAGGAGATATAGCGAGAATAAAAGATATTGCAAGACAGATAGATAAAAATAGTTTTATAATAATTGCAAATGCTAGAGAGGTTGTAGGAAATGGCTTTAAAACAAATACAGTATAAAGGAGAAAAAGATGAAGGAACAGCAATATATAATAAAAAATCCAAAATGTTTTAATTTAAAAGATATCTTTACATGTGGACAATGCTTCAGATGGGAAGAAAATGAAGACAAAAGTTATACAGGAATAGTAAAAGAAAATGTAATAAACATAAAAGAGCAAGGAAATGACTATGTAATTAAATCAGTAGGAAATGATGAAATAGAAAAACTAGTAATAGACTATTTTGATTTAAATAGAGACTATAAAGCACTGCAAGAAAAATTATCTAAAATAGATGAAAACATGGAAAAAAGTATAAAATATGGTCAAGGAATAAGGTTATTAAATCAAGACCTATGGGAAACTTTAATTTCATTTATAATATCTGCAAATAATAATATACCAAGAATACAAAAAATAATAAAAAGACTATCAAAAAACTTTGGAAAGAAAATAATATTTGAAAATAATGAATACTACACATTTCCAACAGCACAAGAATTAAAAGATGTAACAATAGAAAAATACAGAGAATTAGGACTAGGATTTAGAGATAAAAGAATTTATGAAACTACACAAATAATATTAGAAAATAAAGTCAACTTGCAAGAACTAGAAAACAATCCAAATACTTTAGAAGTAAGAGAAACATTATTAACACTACCTGGAGTAGGACCTAAAGTAGCAGATTGTATCTTATTATTCTCTGATTTAAAAAGATTAGAAGTATTCCCAATAGATGTATGGGTAAATAGAGTAATGAATGAATTATACATACATGGAGATGAAAATAAAATAAGCAAAAAACAAATCGAGCAAATTGCAAAAGAAAAATTCGGGAATTTAGCAGGACTAGCACAACAATACCTATTTTACTGGAGAAGAGATAGTTAAAATAAAGGAGTAATAGATGGGACTAAAATTAATATTTGGAAGAGCAGGAAGCGGGAAAAGTAAGTATTGCTATAATGAAATAAAAAAGAATATAGAAAACAAAGAAAAAATTTATCTAATAACACCAGAACAATTTTCATTTACAGCAGAAACAAAACTAATGGAAGAAATTGATACAAAAGCAATAATGCAAGCAGAAGTAATACATTTGAGTAGATTAGCAAAAAGAGTAATACAAGAATTAGGAATAAAAACAAAAACAATTTCAAAATGTGGTAAAGCAATGCTCATAAACTACATTTTAACGATGAACAAAAATAATTTAACATATCTATCAAAATCAGAACAAAACATAGATATTGCAATATCAAGTATTACAGAACTAAAAAAACACGGAGTTAATATAGAAACTCTAAAAAAACAAATAGAAACTACAGAAAATAAATATCTAAAAACGAAATTGCAAGATATTTCAATAATATATGAGCAATATGATAAACAAATACAAGAAAACTATATAGATGAAGCAGACGAACTAAGTATATTAGCACAAAACATAAATAAAATAAATTGGATAAAAGAAAGTGTAATATATATAGATGAATTTGCAGGATTTACATATCCTGAATTCCAAGTAATAAAAGAGTTAATAAAATACGCAAAACAGGTAAACATTACAATTACAACAGATGACCTCCAAAACAACAAAAAACCTGATACAGACATATTTTACCCAAACAAACTTACAATAGAAAAATTATTAAATTTAGTAAACAAAAACAACTTAGAATTGGAAAAACCAATAGAAATATATGGGCAAAATAGATTTAAAACACTAGAACTAAAAAAAATAGAAAAAGAATTATTTAGCAATAAATCCACAAGATATGAACAAAATGTGGAAAACATAAACATTTTTTTAGCCAAAAATCAATATACAGAAATAGAAAATGTAGCAAAAGAAATAACAAAATTAGTTAGAGAAAAAAACTTTAGATATAAAGAAATAGCAATAATAACAAAAAATATACAAAAGTATGCCAATCTAGCAAAAGTAATATTCAGTAAATATGATATACCAATATTTATTGACGAAAAAAGAGAACTTAGTCAAAATGTAATTATTCAATATATACTATCTGTATTAGATGTAATACTAAAAGATTATTCACGAGAAAGTTTATTTCAGTACATAAAAATGGGATTTACAAAAATATCAGATGAAGATATTTTTAAACTGGAAAATTACTGTATTAAATGGGGAATAAAACAGTATAAATTTAAAAATGATTTTATATATGAATCAGAAACAAAAAAAGAAGAAGTTGAGTATTTAAATGAATTAAGAAAACAAATAATAGAACCAATAGAAAACTTGAAACAAAAAATAAGAAAACAAAAAACAGCAAAAGGAATTGGACTGGAATTATATGAGTATATAAAAACACAAGAAATAGATATACAAATAGAAAATAAGATAGAAAAACTTAAAAATGAAAGGCCTGATTTAGCACAAGAATATAAAGAAAGTTATGAAATCCTTATAAACATATTAGATGAAATAAATACAATATTTGGAGAAACAAAAATATCAGTAGAAATATATAAAAACTTACTAAAACAAGGAATAGAATCAAGTGGTCTTGGTAAAATCCCAGGAACACAAGACCAAGTAATTATGGGAGATGTAGATAGGTCAAGAACACATAAGGTAAAAGCAATATTTATAATTGGATTAAATGATGGAATATATCCAAGTATCAATAAAAATGAAGGATTTTTAGGTGATGATGATAGAAACTATCTAAAAGAAAAAGGAATAGAACTTGCAAAAGGAACATTAGAAAATTTATATGATGATAAATTTAATATCTATAAAGCATTTACAACAGCAGAGAATATGATATTTTTATCATATAGCTCAGCAGATACAGATGGCTCAGCTTTAAGACCATCAATATACATTTCTAAAATTAGAAAAATGTTCCCAAAATTAATAGAAGAAAGTGACATTATAAGCAAAAAATATGATATAACAAATCAGAAAGCAACATATGAAAATTTAATTGAAATACTAGCAAAACAAAAAAAATTAGAAGATATATGGAAAGAAACATATATGTATTTTAAGACACAAAATGAATGGAAACAAGAACTAGAAAAAGACATAAGTGGAATTAATTTTACAAATATACCACAACCAATACAAAAAGAAACAATAGAAAAACTATATGGAAATACATTAAAAACAAGTGTATCTAAATTAGAAAAATATAAAAGTTGTGCATTCTCTTACTTTTTGCAATATGGGTTAAATCTAAAAGAAAAAGAAGAACTAAAAATACAAAGTTTTGATACAGGTTCTTTTATGCATGAAGTAATAGATATGTTTTTTGATGAGATAAAAGATAGAGGTATTAAATTAACAGAATTTATAGAAGAAGATGAAAAAGTAACACAAATAGTACATCAAATAATAAAATTTAAATTAGATTATACAAAATACAAATTTGCAGTAACAGTAAAGTGTAAAACATTGATAAAAAGACTAGAAAAAATGATTTCTAAAGCATTAAAATATATAATAGAAAGTCTAGTATATAGTGAATTTAAAGTGAAAGATACAGAAGCGGAATTTGGAAATGGTAGAAAATATAATCCAATAATATTAAATTTAGAAAATAACAAAAAAGTAGAAATAACAGGAAAAATAGATAGAATAGACATTGCAGAATCAGAAGATGGAAAATATTTGAGAATAATAGATTATAAATCGTCTGTAAAAAATATAGATTTAAATGAAGTATATGCAGGAATTCAAATACAACTTTTAACATATATGGATGCGATATGCAAACAAGAAGACCTTATGCCAGCAGGAGTACTATATTTTAGCCTAATAGAACAAATGATAAAATCAGATAAAAAAATAACAGAAGAAGAAATAGAAGAAGAGATTAGAAAGAACTTTAAAATGAAAGGTTTAATACTAGCAGATGTAAAAATAGTAAAATTACATGACAAAAATTTAGAATCAGGAACATCAAAATTAGTACCAGCAACAATAACAAAATCAGGCGAAATATCAAAATCAAAGACAAATGGAGTTAACAAAGAAGAATTTAGCATTTTACAGAAATACATAGATAAAATAATAAAACAAATCTCTAAAGAAATATACAGTGGAAATATAGATATTAAACCATATAATAAAAATGGAAAAAAACCATGTGAATATTGTGCATATAAGTCAATATGTGGATTTAATCCAAAATTGAAGGGAAATAAGTACAATTATATAGAAAAAAAATCAAAAGATGATATAATATTAATGATGAAAAAACAAATCTAAAAGGAATGATAAAAATATGTATGAAACATGGGAAGAACTAGAAAAATCAATAGAAAACTGTCAAAAATGTAAATTATGCAAAACTAGGCAAAACATAGTATTTGGAACAGGAAATAAAAATGCAGATATAATGTTTATTGGTGAAGGACCTGGAGCAGATGAAGATAGACTGGGAGAACCATTTGTAGGAAGAGCAGGAAAACTTATGGATTTAGCATTTGAGATTGTGGAAATAAAAAGAGAAGATGTGTATATAGCAAATATAGTAAAATGCAGACCACCTCAAAACAGAAATCCAGAAGATGATGAGGCAAAAGCATGTATGGACTATTTAAGAAATCAAGTAATATTAGTAAAACCAAAAATAATAGTACTTCTTGGAAGTGTAGCTTTAAAAAATATATTAGGTAAAGAATATGGAATAACCCAAGCAAGGGGAAAATGGATAGAAAAAAAAGGAATTATGTATATGCCAACATGGCATCCAGCAGCACTTTTAAGAGATGAAAACAAAAAAGCAGATTTTATAAATGATTTATTTTTAGTAAAAGAATATATAAGCTCAAAAAGCGAATTTTAAGGTTTATAGGTCTCCTTACAAAAACCTAAATTTAATAAATAAGGAACAAATAAATGATAGATAAAAATATAACAGAAAAAGTAGAATATTGTTTAAATTGTAAAGTAAAACCATGCTCAAATAAAGGATGTCCTTTAGAAAATGATATACCAAATTTTATAAAAGCAGTAAAAGAAAATGATATAAAAAAAGCATATCAAATATTATCAGAAACAACTGTATTACCAGGGGTATGTGGAAGAATATGCCCACATATGAAACAATGCCAAGGAAGTTGTGTAAGAG
>CALXHD010000021.1 GCA_944388015.1 uncultured Clostridia bacterium
TATTAATATTGAATTTGAAAAAGAGTTTGATATATATGATATTTTTAAGCTCTTAGAAAAATCTCCAGGTATTATTGTTGTTGATAATCCTTCTAAGAATTATTATCCTCTTGCGACAAAAGCAGATGGAGGCGATGAAATTTTAGTTGGCAGAATTCGTAGAGATTTTAGTGTTAAAAATGGCTTAAATATATGGTGTGTTGGAGATAATTTGCGTAAAGGTGCTGCTTCTAATGCTGTACAAATTTTAGAAAAGTTGTTGTAAAATCTTAATTTAGTGTTATAATAATATTGCTATTACAAAAGAAATGGAGATGATAATTTTGCAACAACAAAAAGATGATTTAAATATCAAAAAGATGTATGGAAATGAGTGCATATTAAGTAAAGTTGACTTTTTAGAACATTACAATATTTCAGAAGGTGGATTATCTAGTAAGCAAGCATCTGAAAATATTCAAAAATATGGTCTAAATGAAGTTACTCAAGCTAAGCCTAAAAAATGGTATCATTATTTCTTTGAGAGTTTATTTAGTCCATTTAATAGTATTCTTCTTGGTATAACGATTATACTGTTTTACACAGATGTATATTTACCTGAAACACCTAGTTATGCAAATATAATTGTTATTATTGTTTTAGTTCTTGTTAGTACTTTATTAGATTTTTTTGAAGAGTATCGTTCTAATAAAGCAGCTGAAAAGCTTAAAGAACTTGTTGCAACATCTACTAGTGTTATACGTGATGGTAAACAAATTGATATTCCTATAAAAGATATCACATTAGGAGATGTTGTATCTTTAAATGCTGGTAGTATGATACCTGCAGATTTAAGGATAATAGAATCAAAAGATTTATATGTTGGTCAATCTTCTTTAACTGGTGAATCAGATGCAGTTAAAAAAGTTTCTACTTCTGAAATTACTTATGATGAAATAGAGAGTATAACAGATTTAGATACAATTTGTTTTATGGGTACTAATGTAATAAGTGGTACTGCTAAAGGTGTTGTAATTAAAACCGCTGACTCAACATATTTTGGTAAAATTGCTCATACTATTACTAGAAAACCTCAATCTGCTTTTCAACAAGGTATTCAAAGTATTAGTAAATTATTAATTAAGTTTATGCTTATATTAATACCTATAGTTTTTTTGCTAAATGTTGCTAAACATGATTTAATTTTAGCTTTTACTTTTGCTGTTGCTATTGCAATTGGTATTACTCCTCTTTTATTACCAGTAATATTGTCATCAAGTTTATCAAAAGGTGCTGTTAGAATGTCTAAAAAGAAAACTATTGTTAAATCTTTAGATTCTATACAGAGTTTTGGTGCTATGAACATTTTATGTACTGATAAAACTGGTACTTTAACAGAGGATAAAATAGTTTTAGAAAAATACCTTGATATAAATGGTGACGAAGATTTAAGGGTATTAAAACATGCATTTTTAAATTCATATTTTCAAACTGGTTTAAAGGGCAACATTGATGAAGCTGTTATAAAACGTGGATTAGAAAATGATATGAGTATTTATACAGAGAAATATAAAAAGATAGATGAAATTCCTTTTGATTTTTCACGTAGAATGCTTTCTGTTGTAGTATCTGATGGTTCAAAAACTCAGATGATAACTAAAGGTGCTGTTGAGGAAATTCTAAATATATGTACTATGGTAGATTATAAAGGACAAGTTTCACCTATTACTAAGGAAATTAAAGAAAATATACGAAAGATTAGTAAAAAACTAAATGAAGATGGTTTACGTGTAATTGCAGTTTGTCAAAAAAATGATTTAGATGCATATAAAACATTTGATGTTAGTCTCGAAAAAAATATGATTTTGATTGGATTTATTGGATTTCTAGATCCTCCTAAAGAAAGTGCAAAATCTTCAATTGAAAAACTTAATAAATATGGAATTCGTGTAATTGTTTTGACTGGTGATAATGCAGAAGTTACTAGATGTATTTGTAATAAGGTTGGTATTAATTCTAAAAGAATTGTGTTAGGATATGAAATAGATAAACTTTCTGATACTGCTGTTTTAAGAATTTTACGAAAAACTAATATATTTGCTAAACTATCTCCTGTGCAAAAGGCTAGAATTGTAAGGCTTTTAAAGGATAGTGGTAATGTTGTAGGTTATATGGGTGATGGTATAAATGATAGCCCTTCTCTTACAAATTCAGATGTTGGTATTTCTGTTGATACTGCAGTAGATGTTGCTAAAGAATCTGCTGATATAATATTACTTGAAAAAGATTTACATGTTCTTTTAGATGGTGTAACTGAAGGAAGACGTACTTTTGCTAATTTATTAAAATATATAAAAATGGCTGTAAGTTTTAATTTTGGTGAAGTTTCTTCTGTTATTATTGCCAGTGTTTTATTTCCATTTTTACCTATTACACCTATTCAATTACTTGTTCAAAGTTTATTGTATGATTTTGGGCAACTAACTTTACCATTTGATAATGTTGATAATGAATATTTGCAAAAGCCTAAAAAGTGGGATTTAAAAAGCTTAAAACATTTTATGTTATTTATGGGACCTCTTAGTTCCTGTTTTGATATGATTGTATTTGCTTCTATGTGGTTTGTATTTGGTATTAGGGATGCTGCCACATTTCAAACTGTTTGGTTTTCATATGGTGTTGTATCAAATCTAGTTGGTATGCATGTAATAAGAACTGCCAAAATACCTTTTATACAAAGTAATGCTCATAAACTAGTTTATGCCTCTTCTATATTGTTAAGTTTAATTGCTATACTTGTACCATACACTATTTTGGGACAGATAATTGGACTTGTTAAGATTCCATTTATATATTTAACTATAATAATTGGTGTTCCTATTTTATATTGTATTGTGGCACTATTTGCTAAAAAGGTTTATATTAAAAAATATGGTGAATGGATTTAAAAAAAACGACATTTTAAATAATGTCGTTTTTTTATCTATTAGGAAAGTCATACTGACATTCCTAATAGATAAAACACATTGCACACAATTTTACTAGCGTAAAATTGGCGCAGAACAAATTAACGGAAAGCCAAAGAGAAAGTATAAATAACTTATTAAAATGGCTTTCCGAATTTGTTTGTTCTATTATTCAGCAGGTTTTTCATCTGCTTCTGGAGCTTCATAAGCTTCTAAAATAGCTTTTTGAATCTTCTCTCTTGTTTCTGGATTAATTGGATGTGCTATATCTTTGAATTCTCCGTTTGGAGTTTTTCTGCTTGGCATAGCAATGAATAATCCATTTTGACTTTCGATAACTTTGATATCATGTACTGCGAATTCGTTATCAAATGTAACAGATGCTACTGCTCTCATTCTGTTTTCAGAATTTACTTTTCTTAAACGTACGTCTGTTATTTGCATTATGGTGCACCGTCCTTCCTTAAGTTATAAATTTTGCACATAAGTAGATTTATATGTACACTTATATTATTCTATAAAAATTTGTTTTTTCCTTCTTTTTTTACATTTTTTTTGCTTACTACTATATAAAGAATATTTTTATTTTTTTAGCATATATATTTTTATAGTTTACTATAAAAAAGCCGAAAATTAAATTCAAAAAAACTTGAAAATTAAACAAAAAAATTATATAATCAATGTGTTATAAAAAGGGAGAGTGTTATATATGCCACAAATTAATGATATAAAAAAATATAAAAATATACATATGATTGGAATCGGTGGAGTTAGCATGAGTGGAATTGCAACTATTTTGAAAAATTGGGGATTTAATATTACAGGTTCTGATTGGGCACAATCAAGAGTAACCGATAAATTAAATAAATTAGGTATACCTGTAGCAATTGGTCATAACTTAGATTATGTAAAAAAATCTGATGTTGTGGTATATTCTGCTGCAATTAAGCAAGATGATCCTGAAATCTTAGAAGCTCACAGATGCAATATTCCAACAATTGAAAGAGCTGATTTTTTGGGTAAATTAACTCGATGTTTTAGAGATACTATTTGTATTTCTGGTACTCATGGCAAAACCACGACCACCTCTATGGTTTCTTTATGTTTTATTGAAGGAAATTTAGATCCTAGTATACAAGTAGGTGCTTATTTAAAACAATTAGATGGTAATTATAGAGTTGGTAATAGTGAACATTTTGTAATTGAAGCTTGTGAATATGTTGAGAGTTTTTTAAAATTTAGTCCAAAAGCTGAAATCGTTTTAAATATTGATAATGATCATCTAGATTATTTTAAGACTTTTGATAATATTAAGAATGCTTTTATTAAATATGTTAAGTTATTACCAAATGATGGTATTTTAATTTTAAATGGTGATGATAAAAATTGTTTGGATTTGCAAAAATACACAAATGCAACTTGTATTACATATGGAATTATAAATCATAATGTAGATTTTTATGCTGATAATATTATTTATGATGATGATGGTTTTGCTGAGTTTGATGTTTATAAGAATAATGTTTTTTATGAGCATTTTAAACTTTCTGTTCCTCGGAAAACATAATGTATTAAATAGTTTAGCTTGTATTTCTCTTTGTGATAAATATTTAATTGATAAGAAATATATAAAATCTGCTTTATCTATGTTTACTGGTGCTAATAGAAGATTTGAATTTAAGGGTACTTTTAATGGTGCAAGGATTTATGATGATTATGGACATCATCCTACAGAAATTGTTGCAACATCGAATTCTCTAAAAAATAAAAAATATAATAAATCTTGGGTTGTTTTTCAACCACATACTTATAGTAGAACTAAGGCTTTATTAGATGATTTTGCTTCTGCACTTCTAAATTTTGATAATATTATTGTTATTGATATTTATGCTGCAAGAGAAAATAATATTTTTAATATTTCTTCAAAAGATTTAGTTGATAAGATTATTCAAATGGGTAAAAATGCTATATATATTCCTGATTTTGAAAGTTGTGTATCTTATTTAAAAAATAATGTTCAAAAAGATGACATTGTTCTAACATTAGGTGCTGGCTCTGTTACTGAAATTGGTCCAATGCTTTTAGATACTAAAAAATTATAAAGTTATTGTTTTGTGAATACTTTGTTTAAGCCAATAATATTATATTTAGAATTTTTTTAATATAATATTATTGGCTAGAAAAAACTTTAATTCAAAACTATAACTTTATAATTTTTTTAATTTACCTTATACATTTGTTTTACCATAATATCTCCAAATACAGCATAACCTTCTAAAGGTTCATTTACTAAAACATGTGTTAAGGCTCCTACAAATTTTCCATTTTGTATTATTGGAGAACCACTCATTCCTTGTATAATTCCACCTGTTTTTTCTATTAATCTTTCATCTGTAACCTTAACTTTCATACTTTTATTGTCATAGTTATTATCTTTATATATTTTTTGTATCTCTATATCATATTTTTCTATTTTTCCATTTTCTAGACTACACCATATTTGTGCTTTTCCAGTTTTTATTTCATCTCTTAAAGCTACTTCCATTTCATTTGATTTATTTATTTGCATACTGGATAAATTTGTTACATCTCCATAGATTCCAAATCCTGTGTTTTGAGTTATTACACCTATTTCTTCTTGATTTTCAAGGCTTCCTTGTATTCTTCCTGGATTTCCTTTTTCTCCTTTATTTACATTTAGTATATTTGTTGTTACAAATTCTCCTGATGATAAATGTATTAATTTTTCGGTATCTATGTCTAATAATCCATGCCCTAATGCTGCAAATCCTCCACTATTTGCATCATAAAATGTTACTGTTCCGAATTCCTGCTGCACTATCTCTTACCCATAATCCTAATTTATATTCTGTTTTGGATGTTTTTATGGGTTTAATACTACATTCTAATGTTTTTTCGTCATGTATATATTGTAGCTTTAATGTATTACCATTTGAGTTATTTACTTGTGTTATTAAATCATCTGTTGAATTTATTTGAACATTATTTACACTAATAATTGTGTCTCCTTCTTTAATTTCTGTTTTTTCATATGGCTTATAAATTTTTTCATCTATTCCTTCTATCTCTGACATTCCAACTACTAATACTCCACTTGTATATAGTTTTACACCTGCTACACTTCCTACTGGTATGACTTTTGTTTTTGGTAAAACATCAACTTTTATATCTTTAACCTTTTTGTTTAGTAAACTTACTTTTATATTTGTGCTTCCGATTGATACATTTTCTAAGTTACTTGATGTTTCTATTGTTTTTTCTAATTCTTGCTTATTTATTTTAAACCCTAGTAACATGTTTAATTTTATTTCTTCACCTTCAAATATTGTTATTGTGCTTGGAAGGTTATCAATCACTAGAATATAGCTATAAATAGTTACTAATGTAAATAAAGTTAATATAAGTATTATAATTTTCGTAAATTTTTTCATAATATCACCATTTTTAGTATTCCTCTTTTAAAAAAAATCAATACATAAAAAAAGTGAAAATTTTAAAAATCTTCACTTTTAATGTTATAGTTCAATAATATATTTAAATAATTTTTAGTAACTCCAATTTTCGATTCTGTATATACTATATCTTTCTCTTGCAAGTGCTGTATAATATGCTTTTGCAAGTGCTATATTTCCACTTAAGATTTCTGATATTGGTTTTTCATCTTGCATATTATCTAAATTTACAATACTATGATAACATCCTAATGCTTCTTGTGGATAATAGTAATTTGTTACATTTGATATTATTCCGGCTCTTGATTCAAAGTCTATATTAAAATATCCCACAGCATTTGTTGCACTTAATAAATCACTATCTTTTATTCTGTGGTATATGTTATCACTTGTTACCATATATATTGAATCTTCTGAAACAAATTCTTTATTTTTATTGTTTGTTACTATACTATACCCATTATATATTTTTTCTCCAATATTTAGTCCTTGTAAAAATGTGATTACAGATGTATTTTGTGCTATTTGATCCCATTCTGTATCTTTAAGTTTTGGCATTGCAAATCCATATGTTGATGTTGATTGGAAGTTTTTGATTACAATTGATAAATTTCTTTCTATTGAGTGTTTAATTACATCCATTTTGTGTGCATAAAAATTTGAATTTGTATCTTCAATTTTATATGTACCACCATTTAATTCGCCAAATATATCAATGCTATTTGTTCCATATAAATTTTTTTCTGTTTCTCCATCTGCTAGACTTGTATAATATTGACCATTTTCATTAACTGCATCTGTTGTTTTTAAATTTGATAAGCCATTTGATTGTATTGCTTCTTTTAATTGTAGTGCTTGCTCATAATATAGACTAGCACTATTGTTGTTTTCTACATCTTCTCTTGTCATATTGTATTGTATTTGTCTTTCACCTTTATTTGTAAGTGTAAATACTTCTCCATTATCATAATAATATTTTGTTCCATTTATTTTTCTAAAAGATAATGTTTTTAATTCTCCTTCTACAATAACTTGTTCTTTTAATGTTTCATTTGGTGCAATTTCAACATTGTTATATTTATATATATCCCCTTCTTTTTTTACATCTGTTAATAAATATCCGCTAAGATTTATATAGTTTCCACTTGAATTATATCCCTTTATTGAAACATAACTGTCTAAACTATATGTTATAACTACATCTATATTACCTCTTTTATATCTACAGCTGTAATATACATATGGTTTTATTTGATTTATCATTTCATTTGGCTTATATGATGTATTACTCTTTAATTTGTCGGCTGTTTCACTGTCTATTGTATTTTTATATGGAGTGTATATATAGTATCCATCATATAATGCAAATACTACTGCTGGTACATAGTTTTGTAAACTTGTTACGTGATATCCGTTCATCTCAAAGTTATTTTGTAATGATGTAAAAAATGTTGTTACAGATGCTTCTATATCTCTTAGTTTAGAATCAACAATATTTGATTCACCACTATGTATAGTATTTAACTGAAATGCTTTTACAGCATCATATGTAGCATTATAGAGTTTATTATCATATGATATTTGTAGACTTAATGTTTGCATTTTACCTGCAGTATATGAGCCTAATATCAATGATATTGGTAAAACTATTAAAATAAATATAACTGCTAAATGTTGTAATTTCATAATCTTCTTTCCTTTGTTTATAAATTTAAAAGCCTGTAATTTAAATTACAAGCTACATTACATCCTAAGATTTAATTTCCAGTTGTTGATACAATTCCTGCATTTTCTGCTGCAATTGTATATGTATCGTTTCCTATAACTGTATAGAAGAAGTTTTTCAATTGTTGTGCTAATGTTTGACTTGTATTTTTTACTTTAACAGATATTCTATCCCCTTCTTTTAAACCATATGTTTTTGGTGTACCAGTTTCAGGTGCAATAACATCTAATATTTGTGAAGTATATATAGAATAATATACATTTTCCCCTATTTTTTCTCTTTCCACTTGTACAGTTTTTTTGCCTGGATTTTCATCTAATACCTTTACTTCCATTTCTACATCATATAAATTTCCTGTAGAATTGATTGTTTGTATAAAACTATTGTATTCTTCTGGTGTGATTTTACCTGTAGATCTAATTCCGTCCACAAAATCTGTTGTAGCTGTTTCTACTGTCAGTTGTGCGACATCATCTGTTCGATCTGCCATTGTCATAAGTGGAAATATGAACATTAATATTGCAGCTAATGCGATTGCTACAATTGTCATAAATGTATCTCCCATATTTATTTCCTCCTTTTAATTTTTTACTATATTATTTTATATGTTATTACCCTTTTTTTAGTTTTGTTTACATCTGGTACTTCTTCTGTTTCAGTCTCATTTCCTTCTGTTTCGTCATCTGCCTCTTTTTGTACATCATCTATATAATATACTCCAGAATATTCTTTAATTGTTTTTCCTTCTTCTAAAGCTTTTTTTAATTTACTATATAGTGAAGTACTTGGCAATCGAATTTTTCTATTTTTTATGTACAATGATTCAAAAAGTGAACCTGATCCAGTGTCTTGTCCATATATAACTCCTGCGTAAAATGCTTTTATACCGTCTGATCCTCCATTTAAAATATCTGTTTCATTATCCATGTCTAACATGTATCTATCTTCTTCTCCACCTGTTATTTTCGTATATATTGGTCCTTCTAATCCTTCAAAAACAACTCTATAGTTTTCACTATATACCCTTTGTAAAGTTGGTAATATTGTTTCTAATCCAACTGATCTTTCTGATGTGTTTGTATCATAATATAAATTTCCATCTATATATACTGTTTCTCTGTCTTTGTATGATATTATTATATCTGCTACTTGTCTAACTTGTGAAAAGGCAGCAATACTAACTGATAGACCTATTACAAATAATAATACTGAACCTGCCATTTTCAATGCATCTACTGCATTTTCCATTAGTATTACCACCTTTCTTTTGTATTACATTTTTTAATCTACTGTAATTTGATAAATTCTTCCTGATGAAGTACTTGTTCCTCCTGTTGTAGCATATTCCATTTTTACTGTATATGTTTCATTATTTTTTATTCCAGATGTCGTTGGTGTTTCTGTATATGCTGATGCAGAACCAATGTCTGTACCTTTCATTTTTACTTTTCTTTCTGTATTATTTTCATTTCCGTTATTTGATAATACTTCTTGAACTAATGATTTAACCATTGTTCCTTTTATATCACCTTCATATTTTGTGAATTTTGAATTAAATGATTGTACTTCTGCTTCTGACATTCCACTGTTTGTTACTGTATCTTGTGCTTGTGTAAATATCATTATTCCTAAAGATATTAATAATATTGCAAGTAATATTGCACCTGCTATAATTAATGCTTTTGATGCATTCTCCATAATTAATTCCTCCTTTATTTATCAATTTCTTATTCTTATAATTTTAGCTTACAGTTGCTTGTGTAGTTGTATTATCTTTTCCAACATATACTGTTATTACATTTATTCTACCGTCTGTACCATATGTCATTACAACATTATATGTTTTATTATTTTCAATTGAACTTGTTTTTGGAAATGTTGCTCCATTTAATGTGACTTGTTTTTCAGCATTATTTTCATTTCCATTATTTGAACTTACTTCTTGGATTAATGATTTTACCATTGTTCCTTTCATATTTCCCTCATATTTTAAGAATTTTGAGTTAAATGATTGAAGTTCTGCTTCTGACATTCCACTGTTTGTTACTGTATCTTGTGCCTGTGTAAATATCATTATTCCTAAAGATATTAATAATATTGCAAGTAATATTGCACCTGCTATGATTAGTGCTTTTGATGCATTTTCCATAACACATTCCTCCTTTGTTTATTTTTTATTACAAAAATTTACTATTCTTTAGTAGTAAATAATTTTAATAACTTATTTATGACGTTATTTGTTCAAATAACATGCTTTTTACATTTTGGGTATTTTTGTGATATTCAATTTTTGTACATTTAAATTGTATCTTATTATAATATTCTAAAAATTTTTCTACACCACTATTTACTATTAATTCCATAGGATATGTTTCTTCTATGTCTTTCATTTTTATATATATTTTTATGGAATTCGTTTGATTTTCTATATAGAGACCATCTTTGTCTTTATTTATATTGTTTTTTGTATTGGAATCTACTGCTTTATTTATAATTGTTGCTATATCTGCTCCATATACTTCTTTTTCATAATAGTCTTTAAATTGTTGGTTTTCTCTTTTTACAGTATTATAATTTGCCTTATTTATTATGTAAGAATAACTTATCCCACATACAATTAATATTACAAAAATCAAAAATACAACAAATTTCTTCATGTTTCCCCTCTTTATATTATAACATTACATACTTTCTTTTTCAATAGAATTTTATGTATTTTTTATAAAAATCACCTGGCTAACCCTTCCATTTTCGTTTTCAGTTAAAACCTTTGTACAAGTATATGTTGGTAAACTTGCTGATCCATTTACAATTGCTGTTCTATCTTGTTCTGCTAGATTGTTTAAATAGTCATCATCTTTGTTTTGTAGCTCAACATTATTTAGTTTTACAATTATTTTATATCCATCTATTATATTTCCATCAACATCTGTATATTTTGTATTATTTTCTTTAGCAGAGTTTACAACTGTCCTAATATCATATATAGTTAAGTCTTTTCTATCTAAATATGATGTATATGTGGCATTGAAATTCTGAACTTGTTGTTCTTCTGTTCTTCTGCCTATTTCTTTTGAAGTTTGACTATATGTTATAAATAAATATACTCCTAGGCTTAGAACTAAAACTCCAATAAGAACTTCTGCAGCCATTAATAATGCTTTTGATGCGTTTTCCAAATTTCACCACATTCCTTTCTCATGGCACAAATTGGTCTGAAAAAATTATAATTATATTTTTCAACCTTCACCTCTATTATTTTACAAAATCAACTACCATACTTTTAATCTGTCCATTTACATCATGATATGTTGGTTCATTTTTTATGGCAAATGTTGATGATTTGAACTCTGTATATTCTGTATGTTTTTCAAGTGATGTAAAATCTCCACTAGAAAATTGTGTTTCAAGAGCTGGTATGTTTTTTCCTATTACATCTTTTATTGATAATCCATTTGTGGTATCACCCTCATCATAATATGTTTTTAAAGATTCAATATTTGAATATAATTCTCTTAGTTCTTTTCTTCCGTAGTCATCTTCTAGCTTTCTCATTTCTTTTAATAGTTTTAAAAACCCATCAGATTCTGTAGAATCTTGATTAATTGTATATGATGATTGTGTAATATAGTTTGTTAAATATTTATCTTTAAAATTATGCATATTTATTTTTATCGAAATTTTGTAGCTATAATCTATTTCTCCAACTCCTCCTGTTTTTTTGTTATAGTCAAATACTTTATTTACAAGAGAAATTACGTCTGTTCCTACTAAGTCATCTCTAACATATTGTGTAAATCCATTATTAAATGTTGCTAATTGTTGATCTTTTTTTAAATTAGTAGCACTTTGTTGATAATCTGAAATGCTTCTATATCCAATAACTAGTAGTCCTACTACTAATATCGATATTAGTAACCCTCCTGCCATTAATAATGCTTTTGTTGCATTTTCCATGTTTAATTCCTTTCTTATAAAACTGTGTTTGAACTATTTCAAACCTTGTTTTGTATATTATGCTGTCATTGATGCAAATGAGCTAGACATACTTGTAAGTCCTATAAATACTAAAGGTATTATTAAGTATAATACAAATAGAGATATCATTGGCGCAAATCCTATTCCTTTTCCTATCATACCTTTTCTTTTAATTAGTCTCTCATTTGATTCTTTTCTCTTTTCTCTGTAGTAATCTCTTTCTGAATCTAATTCATCAAATGCATCTTTTATTGGTATTTTTTCTACTGCTGCTTGTAAGCTTTCTACAATTCTAATAAGTGGCTCATATGTAATATCATTTTTTAATTCTTCTAGTGATTCCCATGGTCCAGCTTCATAGTTATTAACACATCTTGTAATTGGATCATGGAATATATTAGAATATCTTTCAAGCCATTCTAGTATAATTTCAACATTAACTCTTTCTATACGCATAAGCATAAGTATAATTGTTTGAAATTGCATAACTTCATCTTCCATTTCTAGTTGTCTCATCTTTAATTGGAAAAATAATATCCAAATTGGTGCCATATATCCTGCAATTGCAAATACAAATGCTAATAATATTTCAAACCATTTCATATATTCACTATTTACAGTTTGCAATTTTTCATATATTCTTTCTACTGCAATTGATATTTCATCATCTGTTGCTTCTTCGTAAAATTCTGATCTTCTAACTTCTTTTTCTATGTCCTCTTCTGTTGTATCAATTTTACCCTTAAACTTATCTAAGAATGTGTTATCTTGCCTTGTTACTTCCATTGCTTCTGCTTTTTGTCTGTCTGTTAATCCACCTATTAAGTCATAATCTGTTGTTGGTTCTGTATATACATAATCAACAGCTACTTTATGTAATTGTATAAATACTACTATAGATATAACAAAGACTGCTATCATTGCCACTATTCTATTTACATAGAGCCATTCCATTTTAAGGTGTGATGCAGAATCTTTAAGCAATTTTTGTATTTTTCTATATTCTCTTGAGCCCTCTTTAGGCATTGCTAAATTTACAATTTTTTTGCCTATTTTGTTTTTATATACTTTTGCTTGCCATGGATTCTCGGTATTATGTGTATTTGCATTTATTGATCCATTATCTTTTAGTTTTCTAACTAAAATGTAACATATAAATGTTAGTAATAATATTAGAATCTGTACTATTGTTCCTGGTTTTCCTACATACCAGCTTTCTACAAATGAGAAGTTTGAAATTGCCCAGCTTTTTAGTGGTTCTAGTAATAATACTGGTACAATTGAAATTACAGATAAACTTTGGAATACATAATTTAATTTATCTCTTTTTAATATCTCTAATTGCATTTCTTGTGTTATATTATCAACATTTTTCAAATATAATGATGCTCCATCAACTTTTCTATCTCCAAATTCTTTTGTTAAGTATGAAAGTCCTGCAAATTCTTTTAGAAAACTATTTGGTGCAATATCATAATATTTTTCAAGTTCTGTTTCTGGGTCATCTGCAATTAGTATCTCATATATCTTTTCCCCTTGTCTAGAAACGTCTTTTTCGTCATCTTGTGAAACTTGATATATTGCTTCTTCTACCATATTAAATTCATGATAAGCATGGCGTATTTCAGAGAAAAAATCTATTTGCTGTTTTAGTAAATTATCATCTAATTTATCTACTGAACCATCTATTAATGAATCTGTCATAAATAATTCAAATAATAATAATGTAACCATTAGTATATAATTTGAGTGTGTTATTACTATTGTTATTATGATTACTGGTATTAATATAGCAAGTGCCTTGGTCATAATTCTAGCAGCATCTTTTCTTGTGTTATACTCATCATCTATATTAATTATTTCTAGTCTTCTTCTTAGTTTTAATATATATCTTTTTATATATGGTATTCTAATATATGCTACATATAGTTTTTGATATAAAACTTCCATTGAGAAATTGCTTGCTTTTGTGCCTTTTCGTAAGTCTCTTATTCTTTTATAATCAGATTTTTGCATTTTTTTTCTCATTAATAAATATAGTAATACAATTATAACAAAGAATCCTCCTGCTATTCCCATTATGATAAAAATAATCTGATTTGACACTTGTATTTCACCTCCATGCTTTTTAAATTTCTTTTGGTTTTCTTCCTCTTCTTGATTGTCCTTCTGCTGATACTGATACCATCTCAGGTTCTCTATTTCCCCAATATTTTTCTATAAATTTATCAAATTCTGCTCTGTCTACATCATCCATATTTTCACGCATTTCTTTAATATTGTGTTCTGTTATTGGATTTGTTATGATATATTCTCCATCAACATATTCTAATATATTTCTGTATGTATATAATTCTTTATCTGTTGTTTTTGTAAAATATTGTGTAGCATTGTCAAAGAATTTGTCAAACTTTCCTTCTAATGTTTTTTCTTTTCTGTGGTCATATGTATATTCATTTTTGCTTTCAATTGGTATACATTCTGTAATTCTTTCTACATATCTTTTACCTTTAAAGTTTTTCTGTAAGTGTATGTCAAAATTTAATACTTGCACTACTTGTTCTTCTGCTGTTTTTTCATTTTTAAATACTCCTGCTCTTAACATTGAGTTTCTAAGTGCTGTTACTAAGTTTGGAAATGTTTTTGCATGGTGTGTGAATAATGTAAATTTAGATGCTACCTGTGCTGCTTGTATCATCCATGATGCTACGGGGTCAGTTGCAACCTCTCCGGATGATGTTTACAGAACCATCTGTTTTTTTCTGAACGTCCAAACCTTCTTGTCCAGATATTGTATCTGTTTCTCTAAATGTTAATATGTTTCTTGTTGGATATATTTTTCTTAAGTGAAGCTCAAATGCTGTTTCTTGAACCCTTATGTTCATCGTTTCATATATGTTTTCTATCATTCCCATAAGCATTGTTGTTTTACCACAACCTTGCTCACCTGTAATAGATACGATTCTTGCTCCCTTTACTAGAAATTTTAGTAGTTCTATTGATTCTGATGAACCTGGTTCTCCTTTAAACCATTGCTCTAGTGTAGAACGTTTTACGTCAAATTTTCTTACGAAAAATGCCCATGTTTCTGAGAAGCTAGGTCTTACAACAACTACACGTGATCCATCTTTCATTTCATTAATTTTATAACCATTTGTATCTGATAATTGTCCTGGGTTATTGTATTTATATATGTTTTGACATACTCTTTTTAGTTCTGCCTCTGTTCCAAATGATAAAAATGCTAAACGTATTGATTTACCCTGGAAAAATATCCAAATACTGTCACAAGCTCTTGGGACTTTGTGTTCTGCAACTTGATTTAAATAGTCTCCCCCTGCTGTTTGTGCAACTTGGCTTAAAAAGCTTTCAGGCAAACCTGAAACTCCTCCTGATACTCCATCTATATTCATATCTCTTACTTCGTCTATTGAACTGTATCCTTTGTAATGCTGATATATTCTTTGTACTATTACAGATAATTTATCTTGAAAATTTAGTTGAATATTTTCTTTCTCATATATGTCTTCTATTTCTTGTGATGTAATTACATATGAAGGTTTTGCTTCTCCTTCTACATATTTTAGTTCTGCTAAATTATATTTTTTTATCATTTCTGTTAGTGCTTCATATCCAAAGTCTTTTTTATATACATATATTAATATGTCAAATTTATCTTGTGCTGTTAGTAGTGAAGGAGTGTCAAATGGTATTGCTTGTGATACATTTGTTTCATCAACTCCATATTCTGTTGAAAGTAAATCATATATTAATTCTTTTACATATTTCTTATCATTTACATCTCCATATGTACATCCTTTTAAAGCTTTTTTCAGTTCATATTTTTTGTTCTTTCTTCTTTTCAATTCTTCTTCTGAAAGTCCTATATCATATAAATTGACTTTTGTAATTTCATCAAGTCTTTTTTTAACAAATTCCTTCATCATGTCTAGAGTGTATGTTTTGTCATCTACACTGACTTTAGCTTCTACTTCTTGATTTTTTTGTTTTTTTATGTATTGGAATATTGCTAAGCCTGCTATAACAAGTACAACAATAGATAGTAAAATATTTGTAATTGTCATTTGATTTACTCCTTCCTAATATATATTAGCTTGAATCTCTTGTAATCTATATATAATATTTTCTGTTGTTCTTTTTACTTCAGATCTGAAAAATGCATTATAATCATTTGGGTCATTAAATTTTTTTAAACTTAAAAACAAATCTGCTACATTTGCTTCTTCTGATGCCTCAAAAAATAGTGTATTATAAGGTGTTGTAAGTACAGTGTTTTTTTCTTTTAAAAATCTCGTTATATTTTTTGCATTATATTTTGAATATCTGTCATATCTTCCAATTATTAGTAGTGTTTTTGGTGATTTTAATAATTGATCATTTTCTTTATTTTTTCTTAATGTTTCTAATCCACTCATTCCTTGTGTTATGCTTAATACTACTATATCTGATTTTTGTAATATTTTATTTCTTATTTCTTTTGGAATATTATAGTCCAAATCCACAAATACTCTATCATAATAGCTATTAGCTGCACTAATAATATCAGGATATGTTTCATATGTTTTTAGTAATTCATTTTTTTCTACTTCTGTTTCATTTTCTTTTTCTTCTTCTCCTAGAAGTACTTCTAGTCTGTCTTTAAATACTACTTTTGTATAATTTGTAACTGCATTTGGTTCTAATTTTCCACTTCTTACAATTTTTTCTAGTCCTTTTAATCCTGTTTGTGTATCAAATGTTTTTGTATTAGGTCCAAAAATTCCTAAATTAATTTTACTTCTTTTTTCTTCTTTCAAAAAGCAGTTTTTCACTTTATCTCTTTTATTTGTTGTAGAAACAATTAGTGTTCTTACATTATGTTCCACTGCCATATAAGTTGCAGTTGCAACTAATGACATTGTTTTACCGGTTTCTACGTTTTGGTAATTCCAAAAAGTAATTATTGACATTTTTATACTCCTTTTTCTATGTTCTTTATTATTCTTCTAATCGAACCTTCACTTGCGTTTTCTAATATTTGTTGAACTATAACTAATAGTCCATCTTTATATTGTGCACTAAGTTTTTTGAATTTTATTCTTTGAGTTCTTTGGTTTTCCATCATTGCTGATAAGTCTCCATTTTCCATTTGAAAATATATTTTATAATCGCTCCATATAATTTTGTAGTCTGATGCTAAAAAATCTAAATATTCTTCTTCTTCTCTTAACATTTCTATAGAAAATAGTACTTTTATTAAATTAAGATTTTGATTTAGTCCTGACAATATTTCTAGTCCTTTTTTTAGAGAATATACATCAAAAGATGTGACAAAGAAATTCTTTTTAGCGTTTGTTAATTCATATTCTTCCATTTCTTTTGGTGTGTCAACATCTATTAATGCTATGTCATATGCTAATTCTTCTACTCCTAAATATTCTTTTATTTGTGTCAAGTTTCTGAACCCAACTGCAACATCTATTTCTTCAAAACTTGTCACATAAGAAGTCGTAGGGGTTATAGTTGGTACTATATATTTAGCTTTTTGTGTTATAGTAGAATCTATTAACAATACTTTTTTATCTAGCATTGTTAAAATTTTTGCAATATTAATTAACAAATCTGTTTTATCATATACCCCAATAAACCCTATTTTTTCCATTTTCTTCCTTCTTTCGTTTTATTTTTATTCAGTGGTTGTAGTATTTGTAGCTGCTTCACTTGATAATCCTTCTAAGTATTGTTGTCTTTCTTCTAATGTTTTTGTAACACTTTCTTGCATTTTTGTATTTAGATTTTCATTTGCTGTTTCCCCACTGTTTTGTATATTTTGGTTAATATTTTGTCTTTGTTCTACATTATATCTATTACGTAATGCTGTTTTAGCTTCTTCTACTATATTTGGATTTGATGTTAGTAATGCATATGCTTCTGCGCTAATTGAATATGTTGGTGTTGACGCATTTTGTAATCCTGGTTCTGTATATGTTGTTGCATATAGCTTTGATCCCTCAATTTTAAATGCATCTACTATTGCACTACTCATTGTTAATATTTCTTCCTCTGATAGGTTTACCCATATAGATTCTGCTGAGTCTGTTCCATCTACAGTAGGTATTGTTACCTCTTTTTTAGAAACAACTATATAGTCTTGTCCTGTTGGTAAACTAAGTCTTATATCTATGTAATCTCCAGTTTGAAGTTGTGTTGGTAATACTACAACATTGTATTCTTGTCTTCTAATATCATCTGATATAGTGTTGTTTCCTTTTGTTATTAATTCTCTTGTTAAAACTGTATTTTGTTTCATAGATACTTTTGCTACTACTGGTATTGTGCTTAATTCTACATATTCTTTTTGTCCATTTTCTTCAATATAATAGCTGTCTGTTGTATCTTCTTGTTGCAATTCTATATTTCTTCCATCTTTTTGCAAATATAATGTTGCTTCTCCATTATTTGTTTGTGTTACAACACTGTTTCCTTCTTTATCTTGTAATGAATAGTTATCTAGTGTTGTTTGGTCTCCTATAGCATCTGCTGGTATTAAAGTTCTTAATAGTGTTTTTTTAGATAGCATATCACTTGTTATAATTTGTCCTGATTTTACATCTGTATTTAAAACATATATATCTACACTCGCAGCTTTCTCTGCAGCTTCTTCATCTTGATAATTTTTTAGTTGTAGAAATAGAAGTGCTATAACTGCTCCTAATATTACTAACATTAATAACATTCCTAATAAAAATGAAACTCTTGCTTTTCTTTGCATTGGATTACTTACCATTACAAATTCCTCCTTCATATCTTTATACTCTATTATTTATTTTACAGCAATAATGGTGTAAAATCAACAAATTATTTGCTTGTTACAAAAAATTCATATTTCTGTAATATTTCTGTAATATTTTTGTAATATTTATTGTCTAATTTTTTGCTATTACTTCTTCTAAAGCCTTTGCTACGCCATCATTGTTATTATCTTCTGTTACAATTTTTGATACTTCTTTAATTTTTTCAGAAGCTTGTCCCATACAAATTCCGAGTCCTGCTTCTTCTATCATTTTTTTGTCATTTATATTATCTCCTATAGCGATACGTTCTTTACTATCAATACGCAATATT
>CALXHD010000022.1 GCA_944388015.1 uncultured Clostridia bacterium
GTAAATTATTTGAATAGACACCAATATTTATCTCCGTCAGTCTACAGAAAAACAGGGATAGTTCAAGATGAAAACAAAACAGGATATAACTGGAATGAAGTAACTATATGTAATATGCTAAGAAATGAAGTATATATAGGAAATACAGTGCAAAATAAAAAATCTGTTATATCGTATAAGGTAAAGAAAATAAGAACAGTAGAAAAAGAAAATCAAATAAGAGTAAATAATACACATGAACCTATTATTGATAAAGATACATTTGAAAAAGTACAGTGTATCTTAGAAAAAAGAGGAACAAATACAAAACTTAAATATGACTATTTATTACGAGGATTACTTTATTGTTATCATTGCAAAAGAAAATTACAAATAGTTTTAAAGAAAAACTCTAAAAGAAATTCAAAAGCGCATCCATATATAACTTGTAGTGATGCAAAGATACGAGGATGCTACCCACTAAGCATGAATTATGAAAAATTAGAAAGACATATTATTGATATTGTAAAAAAGATATGCAGAATATATGCAGATAAAGAAATTTTCGCGAGGGTTTATGAAAAATATCAAAATAAAACTTTGGATATAAGAGAAGGTTATAGAAATAAACTATCACAGATTAATAAAGCTATAAATGAAATAAATAGTAATTTAGACAAGATGTATATGGATAAATTAAGAGGTGTTTTGCAAGAAGAAGATTATATTAGAGTTTCACAAAAATTAAAATTTGAAAGGATAAGATTAAATGAACATAAGAAAGAATTAGAACAAAAGTTAAGTCAGACAGAAGAAAAAATGGATAATAAAAATAAAGTAAAAGAAGAAAAAGAGTTAGAAGAATTAATAGAAAATTTTTTGAAATTAGAAAAAATTGATAAAATTTATTTATATCGATTAATAAACAAAATAGAGATAGATAAAGACAAAAATATCTACATATATTTTAATTTTTCAAAATTAAATTCTATTAATGAAAATCTAGATGAATTTATTAAAATTGAAGAATTACTTAGAATAGAACAAATACAAAAAACAGGCTAAAAATAATAAAAATATAAAAAACGCAAAGTCGTGTAATTCTAGTAGTTACAAGACTTTGCAAAATGGTTGGTAGTTTTTAAAATCCACACCATTAATATTAGCCTTCCAACCGACTAGGAAAAGGAATATTAGAAAAGTTATTAGATATCTCAATAGCTTTCCTATAAGCGGGAGACGTAACTAGCAAAAAACCAGTAACTAAATCTACCCCATCAGGATTAACCATAGGCATAATATAAATAGAAGAAGAACTAAAAAGATCTCTAACATTATAACCATATAGACATGAATTATTAACATATGAATTGCAATAATCTTCAATAAACTTCATTAAAACAACAGATGTTATCCATTCATTTGCATGAAAGCTAGCAGAATAAAATACCCTATTTGGACCATTTCCAAGTCTAATAACATATAAGTTTTTACCTAAAACACTTTTACCTATAATTTGTAAATTCAGAAAAGGGTATAAACGAACTAAAGCAACAAGGTTTTGCATTAATAAACTAGAATTATATTTAGTATTAGTATTTACAATATTCAAATTAATCACCCATATATAGTATGACAAAAAATAAAAAAAGTTTATTTAAATTATGAAAAACTAATTAACAGAAAGTCACACTGAATTATCTAATAGACAAAATATGTTGCAGGTATGACGATTTAATCTTTTGGTGGAGATGAGGAGAGTCGAACTCCTGTCCATAACACCTTCAATATAGACTTCTACAAGTTTAGTTTATTAATTTAATTCCAATTAAAATTTTTAATAAACAAAAAAGATTAATTGTAAGCTCTTTAAATACCCACTATCCTAAGAGCAAGAATAGCTTTGTTTCCTACAAAAATGACACCTTATCCAATAGTGTAGGACTAAAGGTAAAGCGTAGCCACTCTTAGGCAGCTAATGCATATTCATTATTATCTGCATTTATATTTAAGTTCTCGTTTTTTAAGTGGCCAACGAGAATCCACTACTTGCTATCCATATATCTAGTGAGATGTCGAAACCATTACATCCCCATATATAACAACTAATATTATACTACCTTTTTATATTGAAGTCAATATGTAAATATTTACAATTAGCAAAGAATTGTTACAGTTAACTTTCGAGTAACTAATATTATACAAGTGAACTACAACAAAGAATTTCAGTTAAATTATGAAAATTAAGAAAAAATTCATAGACTTTTCAAAAAAATGTAGTATAATATTACAAGAAAAAAACATAAATAATAAATAGTAGTACTTATAAAATATGAGAAAAAAATAGAAGTTAAAAAATAATAGCAGTTTTTAATAGATTAGAAATTCGATAATCAGTAAACAAATATTTATGCATCGGAGGGAACAATAGTAAAGATGAAAAACCAAAAAAAATCTAAAATTATAAAAATAATAATATTTGTAATAATAATATTATTTTTAATAGGATTTACAATATATTTATATCCAATAATGCAAGAATTATTTAAACCACAAGGAAGAGAAAATTTTAAAATAAAAATTCAGGAATCAGGATTTGTTGGGATTCTCATGTTATTAGGATTACAATTTGCTCAAATAGTATTTCCAGTATTACCTGGAGAACCAATAGAAATATTAGCAGGAATGTGTTATGGAACAATAGGAGGATTTTGTTTTATAACAATATCAATAATAATAATAACAACAACAATATTTTTCTTAGTAAGAAAAATAGGAAGAAGTTTTGTATACACAGTAGTAAGTAAAGAAAAGATTGACAAAATAGAAAATAGTAAATTATTTAAACACCCTAAAAAAATAGAATATATAATGTTAATACTATATTTTATACCAGGAACACCAAAAGACTTATTAACATATATAGCAGGACTATTACCAATAAATCCAAAAAGATTTATAATAATATCAACACTAGCAAGATTTCCATCAATAATATCATCAACATATGCAGGAGCAACCCTAATTGAAGGAGACTGGCATATGGGACTTATAATGTATGGAATTATATTTTTAATTGTAGGAATAGTGGCATTAGTTGCTAAAAAATTTGATAAATCCAATATTACCAAAGATATTTTAGATGAAAGCAAAAAAATTTAGTACAAAATTATAATTGAAACAACACATGTTCAACAAAAAAATAAAATTTTATTTTACTGTTTAAGCTAAAATCTGTAAAAAATTTTGTCTATAATATTTGAATAAAATAACATAAAAGACATAAAATAATAAAAATGGTGCTTAAAAAGCAAGAAAGGAATGTAGAAAATGAAAGTTATAGACAAAATAGCCTTAGTGCTAATAATTATAGGAGCTATAAACTGGGGATTGATAGGAATATTCAATTTCAACTTAGTAAGTGCAATATTTGGTGAAATGTCAGTAATAAGTAGAATAATATATGCATTAGTTGGAATATCTGGTTTATGGGGAATTAAATTATTATTTGATGATTAATTCAAAAAATAACAAGAATATTATGAGCATACAAATTTTCTAAAACAATTAGAAAATACTTGATATGCTCATTTTAATTATAAAAAATAGATAGACAAAAATATAATAAAATGCTATAATAAATTTGTATCAAAAGAAAAAGGAAGATGATAAATGAAAAGTAAAATTACAGGACTTATAATGTCAATAATAATATTGTTAATTATAATTATTCTAGTATGTTTTGGAATAATGATATATAAAGAAATTACATCAAATGAATCAATTGCAACAGATGTAGAAAACTTTGTATCAACATATTCAACATTATTTGAAGATACAAAAAAAGAAGAAAATGTCGTAACACCACAAATAATAGAAAATACGACAGAGATACCAAAAACTCCAACAACCAATAAAACAAATATAGATTATAGCAAAATAGAAACAGATGGATTTTTTTATGAACAATTAGAGCCTGAATCACAAACAATATATAAAGCATTACAAGCTAATGAAGAAGAAATGAAAACCGGAACAGCAACAATAGACTTGGGAACAACTTTTTCAGATTTACTTGCAACATCAGGAGGAGAACAAAAATTAGGAGAATATTACCAATCAGCAGTAGAATCATATTTATATGATAACCCAAGAATATTTTATATATCAGCAAATAAATTATACTTAAACATAGAAACAACAACTAGGGGAAATAAAAAAACATACAAAGTATTTATAAATAATGGTTCACAACCAAATTATTTTTCAGATGAATATACATCACAAAGCCAAGTAGAACAAGCAATAGATATGGTAGAAAAAACAAAAAACCAAATAATATCACAAAAAACAAATAACACATACAATAATATAAAAATGGTACATGACTATTTAATAAATAATGTAGAATATGACTCAACACTTGCAAAAGATAATATATATAATATATATGGAGCATTAGTAAATAAACAAAGTGTATGTGAAGGATATGCAAAAGCTTTCAAATACTTATTAGATGAAATGCAAATACCTTGTGTTATGGTAATCGGACAGGCAACAAATTCTAAAGGAGAAACAGAAAATCATGCTTGGAATTATGTAAGAATAAATAATTCTTGGTATGCAGTAGATTCAACATGGGATGACCCTGTAATAATTGGAAATGGAACAATTAGTAATGATATAAAATATAAATACTTTTTAAGAGGAAGCATTAAAATGAATGAAGATCACATACCAAATACACAATTTACAGAAGAAGGTAGAAACTATGAATACCCAATATTAAGCCAATATGACTACGAGAATTAAAAACAATTATAAATTTAACTACTAAAAAAATTATTTGAAAACTGGTTGTAATATATATATAATCAATGCTTTTAAATAAAAAAATGTTTGCTAGAAAACTAAATTTGTGCCTTATGAAAGGAATGATAATAAATATGGCATTATTAAAAGAAATATTTGGAAATAAGATAGAAGTATATGCATTTGTTGGACCATCAGGAACAGGAAAAAGTTATAGAGCACAAATGGTTGCAGGAGAAAAAAATATAGATTATATAATAGATGATGGGTTATTAATAAAAGATAATGAGGTTATAGCAGGAGAATCAGCTAAAAAAGCACCAACAAAAATAGAGACTGTAAAACATGCATTGTTTTACAAAGAAGAAGAAAAACAAGAAATAATAAAAGCTTTTAAAAAATATAAACCTGATAAAATATTGATATTAGGAACATCAGATGGCATGGTACAAAAAATAGCATCAAATTTAGGATTACCACAAATTAAAGAAACAATATATATACAAGATGTAGCAACAAAACAAGAAATGGAAACAGCAAGAAGGATAAGAGTAACAGAGGGAAAACATGTTATACCTGTACCAACATTTGAAATAAAAAAGGATTTTTCAGGATATTTGTTAGATCCACTACAAATCTTTAAAAGTAAAGGAAAAGGACAAAAACCATACATATCAGAAAAATCAATAATAAGACCAACATTCAGCTATTTAGGAAATTTCACCATTTCAGATACAGTATTTAGACAAATACTAGAATATTTAGCAAGTAAAACAAATGGCATACATAAAATACAAAAAGTAAGGGTATCAAATTATGGAGATGGAGCAAGTATATATATGGAGATAACTGCTACATATGGAGTAAATGTTATGCAGGAAACAAAAGAATTTAAAGAAAAAGCTATAAAAGAAATAGAACAATTAACATCTATGAATATAGTAGATATGGAAATAATCGTTAAAAATATATATGTACCTCAAAGTAAAGAAAATATATAAGAAAGAAGGAAAATAAAATGTCATTTATAGTAGCAATAGATGGACCAGCAGGTAGTGGAAAAGGAACAGTAACAAAATTAGTAGCTGAAAAATTAGGATTTATTACTATTGATACTGGAGCAATGTATAGATGTGTTACAGTAGAAGCATTAAATAAAAATATTAAACCAACAGAAGACGAAAAAATCGAAGAAATGATGAATAAAATATCAATAGAAATGAAAAATCAAGATGGGAATCAAAAAGTATTTCTTAATGGAAAAGATGTAACAAAAGAAATAAGAACATCAAATATTGATAAAAATGTATCAGCATTTTCAGCACTTCCAATAGTTAGAAATAAAATCACCCCAATGCAAAGAGAGATGGGACAAAATGAAAATGTAATTATGGAAGGAAGAGACATAGGAACAGTAGTTTTTCCAAATGCTAATGTAAAAATATATTTAGATGCCTCAGATGAAGAAATCGCAAAAAGAAGATATAAGCAAAATATAGAAAGAGGAATGAAAGTTACATATAAACAAGTATTAGAAGATATAAAAAGAAGAAATGAATATGATTTACATAGAGAAATTGCACCACTAAAACAAGCGGAAGATGCGATATACATAGATTCTACAAACTTAACAATAGATGAAGTTGTAGAAAAGATAATAGGAATTATAAAGGAAAAAGCAAATTAAATATTAATTATGATTTATAGAAAAGGATATGTGATTAAAAATGAAAAAGTTTTTTAAAGAAATAGTCAAATTCATAGTAAGAGGAGCTTTATTTATATGGTTTAAAATATTTTATCAGGCAGAAATAAAAGGAACAGAAAATGTGCCAAAAGAAGGACCAATTATATTTTGTGGAAACCATAGAAGTTATTTAGATCCACCACTTATGGTAGTAACTGCAAAAAGAGATATGAAATTTTTAGCAAAAGAAGAATTATATAAAAATAAATTTTTAGCATTTTTAGGATGGGCATTTGAAGCAATACCTGTAAAAAGAGATGAAAAAGATGTATCAGCAATAAAAAAATCTTTAAAAGATTTAAAAGAAGGAAAATGTATAGCTCTATTCCCAGAAGGAACAAGAAATGGCATGGAAAAAGGAGAAAAAGTAAAAGATGGAGTAGCCTTTTTTGCTATAAGAAGCGGAGCAAAAGTTGTACCTTGTGGAATAAAAGGAGGAACTAAAGAACATCATAAAATAACAATTACATATGGAAAGCCACTAGATTACAGCAAATACAAAGGTAGCAAAGATAAAGAAGTTTTAGATAAAGTAACAGAAGAAATTATGGATAATATAATTGAGTTGACAAAATAAGCTATTTGTTATATAATTTTATAAGTTTATTTAGAGAAAGATATTTACATAACTTCTAGGAATTTATATTTCCTAGAAGTTAAAATTTGAAAAATTACTTATGTTAAGAAAGAGGGATAAAAGATGAACAACCAAAAAATAAGAAATATCGCAATAATTGCACACGTAGATCATGGAAAAACAACACTAGTAGATGCAATGCTTAAACAAAGCCATGTATTTAGAGAAAATGAACAAGTACAAGAAAGAGTAATGGATTCAAATGATTTAGAAAAAGAAAGAGGAATAACAATATTATCTAAAAATACATCAGTAATGTATAAAGATATAAAAATAAATATTGTAGATACACCTGGACATGCAGACTTTGGAGGAGAAGTAGAAAGAGTTTTAAAAACAGTTGATGGAGTTCTTTTATTAGTAGATGCATTTGAAGGAGCAATGCCACAAACAAGAGAAGTATTAAAAAAATCACTAGCACTTGGATTAAAGCCAATTGTTGTAATAAACAAAATAGATAGACCAGGAGCAACACCTGAAAAAGTTGTAGATCAAGTAATAGAGCTATTTATCGAATTAGACGCAACAGATGAACAATTAGACTTTCCAGTTGTATATGCATCAGCAAAAAATGGAATAGCAAAAATGAATTTAGAAGATGACTCAAAAGACCTAACATGTTTATTTGAAACAATTGTAAATACAATACAAGCACCAAATTGTGATATAGAAGGTCCAGCACAAATGCTAGTATCAAATATAGATTATGATGATTATGTAGGAAGAATTGCAGTAGGAAGAATAGAAAGAGGAACAATAAAATTAAATATGCCTGTTGCGATATGCGGAAAAGAAGATAAAATAACACAAGGAAGAATTGCAAAATTATACACACATATAGGATTAAAAAGACAAGAGGTTGAAGAAGTTAGTGCAGGAGATATAGTTGCATTAGCAGGATTACCAAATATAAATATTGGTGATACAATATGTGATTTAAATCATCCAGAAAAAATACCTTTTGTAGACATAGATGAACCAACAGTATCTATGACATTCAGTGTTAATAATGGACCATTTGCAGGAAAAGAAGGACAATATATAACATCTCGTCATATTCGTGATAGATTATTTAAAGAATTGGAAAGAAATGTAAGCTTGCGAGTTAAAGAAACAGAAAGCCCTGACTCATTTGAAGTATCTGGAAGAGGAGAATTACATTTATCTGTATTAATAGAAACAATGAGAAGAGAAGGATTTGAACTATTAGTATCAAGACCAAAAGTAATATTCAAAGAAATTGATGGTGTAAAATGTGAACCAATTGAAAGATTAGTTGTAAATGTACCAGATGATTGTGTAGGTAATGTTATTGAAAAATTAGGAAAAAGAAAAGCAGAAATGGTAAATATGGAACCAGCTGAAGAAAGTCATACAAAAATAGAATTTAAAATACCAGCAAGAGGATTAATAGGTTATAGAACAGAGTTCTTAACAGACACTAAAGGTGAAGGTACAATGAACCATATATTTGATAGCTATGAACCATATAAAGGTGATGTTATATCAAGAGTAAGAGGAACAATAGTAGCATTTGAGGCAGGAAAATCAGTAACATATGGACTATATAATGCACAAGATAAAGGAGAACTATTTATAGGACCAGGTGTAGATGTGTATGAAGGAATGATAGTAGGATTAAATTCAAGAGGAGAAGACCTAAGCATAAATGTATGTAAAGAAAAACACTTAACAAATACAAGAGCGTCAGGATCAGATGATGCATTACGTTTAGTACCACCTATACAAATGTCTTTAGAAAAGGCAATAGAGTTTATCCAAGATGATGAACTAGTAGAAGTTACTCCAAAATCAATTAGGCTAAGAAAGAAAATACTAGATACAAAAGAAAGAGAAAGAGCCAATAGAAATAAATAGATAATGGAGGGGGTATATGGGAAAAAGAATATCAGGAATAGAAATTTCATATGCTGCAGAATATTGTTACCAAAAAGAGAAAGCAAAAGAAAAAGCAAAAAACAATGAAGACACAGAGAATAGAAAATATATTGGAAAAAAGGTTATAGAATATATTGAAAAAGGGCATAGTTTTAATGATGCTATAGACTTAATTATGCAAGATGACATAATACAAAAATTTGACTATTGGTTTAAAAATAATTTAGATATAAGGCAATGTGTAACAAATGTAGCAAAAGGATTTATTAGAAAAAAAGAAAAAATAGAACAACGAAATCAAAAAGACAGATAGGTTAGTAATATCTTTACCTAAAAAAGATTGACATAACCAAAAAATAAATATATAATATGTAATATCAAAAAATTATTAGGAGGAAAATCTATGGGTAAAAACTTAGAAAAGCCCTCTAAAATTCAACGGAGGTGTATATTAGATTCTGAAAACAAAGGCTGTATTAATTGTGATATAGATGTATGTCCATATATATACTGCCACCAACTAGAATGTTTAAGTTGCACACTTAGGTTAACCTGTCCTATGTGCAAAGGAGAATGTACCGAATGCAGATATAATACAATATGTATGATGTCTAGAAAAGTTGAAAATAAATAAGAGCCGGTTTGGCTCTTATTTATTTCTCTATTAGGAAAGTTATACTGACTTTTCTAATAGAGAAGACATATACCGACATATTTTAAGAAAATTCAAAGATTTTTCTTATGTAAAATAATTTTTTGAACTAATAAATATTAAAAACTACTATTGATAACTAAAAAAAAATAATATATAATTAAATAAAAATATAAATAGAGGATTATAAAAATGGAAGTAAATGAAAAAAATTTTAAAATATATAAATCAATTATATTTAGATTAAACAAAGAACAACAATTAGAAAAAAATAGTGAAAAAAGAAAAAGTATAAATTTAGAATTAAAAGACAATATAGAAAAAGCTTTAGAGATATTACCAAATGATATAAACCTTAGAACTAATTTAATGTATGCATATATAAGATTAAATGACTTGAATAAAGCAAGAGCAGTAGGAGAAGAATTGATATCAGCTTATAAAACAGAAGAGATTATAAATGGATTATCAATTATAGAAGAAAAATCAGGAAACTATGATAAAGCGATAGAATATATGAAATTACTCTTAGAATTAAAACCA
Source organism: uncultured Clostridia bacterium (assembly GCA_944388015.1). Taxonomy (GTDB): domain Bacteria; phylum Bacillota; class Clostridia; order TANB77; family CAG-508; genus CAG-269. The sequence goes on from CALXHD010000022.1 coordinate 10,270, forward strand.
AACAATCAGAAATATGTTGATGAATTAGAGATTCTTGAATGTAAGAAACAAAATATACCAATAGATGGTAATTTAATAAAAAAGAAAGAATTATATAAAAAAATTGCTTCACTAGAAAGAAGCATTTTAACAGAAACAGAAAAGCAACAAGGAATTCTTGAAAGGCAAGGAATAAATTCAAATAAACAAAAAATTCTTCAAGAAAATTACTTAAAAATATTTCAACAGATAAAAGAGATGGCAGAAAGTATATTAGTAATGTATCCAAAAGAAATTGTAGCTAGAGAAAAACTAATAAAAGCACTATATAATATAGGAGAAGAAGAACAAGCAAGAATAGAAATAGAGGATTTATTAAACATTGATGCTAAAAATGAAATTGCTTTATGGTATTTATCTAAAATTCAAAGAGATAATGGAGAAATAGAAGAGGAAAAGGAAACATTAGAAAGAATTTTAGCTAATTCAAAAAGAGGAACTAACCTTAATGTTCAAAAAAGATTAGAAAAAGTAAATAAACTTATAGAAGAAAGAAAAATTAAGAATCAACTTGAACAAGAAAAACAAAAAAGCTATACAGAAGAAGCAAGAATAGAATTTATTGATAAAATTCAAAAAGACTTTTTATATGGGAATATAACAAAAGATGATATATCAACAAAAATAGAAGAAGCTAGAAAATATCCAAACTTTGATAAAAGCCTAATTGAATTACTAAACATAAAAGCAATGATGACAGAAGATAAAATAGAAAAAATAAATGCCTTAAATAAATATATAGATACAGAAGAGACACTTACTAAAGAAAGTTATAGAAGAGTCATAAATGAAATATCAAAAACAAGAGAAGATATAAAAAATGACCAAAATGTTGAGCAATATTTAAACGAAAAAGAACAATTAGAGAAAGAAAATAGACAAGCTAAAGCAAGAGAAGAAAGAAAATATTATCAAGAAACAATACAAAAATTAAGTAGAGGAGAAATAACGAAAGAAAATTTACAAGAAGTCATAAAAAAACTAGAAACATTTAATGATATCGGAAAATCTATATTTCTAATTACAAAATTATATGAAATAATATATGATAGAAATGTAGCTTATACAAATTTAGCAAAATATACAAGCATGCTAAATCTAAGCAAAGAGCAAAGAAAAGAAATTGCTGATTTACAAAAAATGCTAACAGATAATGATAGAAAATTTGGAAAAACAAAAAGAATAAAAGGAATTTATCAAAAAAATGAAAGAAAAAAACAAAGATATAATAAAAAAGTTCAAAAAGAAGAAATAGAACAATACTTAAGAGAAAACAAAACTGTAAAACAGATATATAATTTATTAAAAGATAAAGGAATAACTATACAATATATAACAAGATTAAAAAGTTATTATATAAAAAACAATCCTCAAAAACAACAAGAATACCTTCAACTAGAAGAAGATGTGAAAGCATTATTAAAAGGAGGATATTCATCTAATGAAACACATGAAATTATAGAATATGATGTACCACTATACAGAATAAAAGAATTAGAAAGACAATTAAAACAAAAAGAAGTTGAACTATAGAACTTACAGTGGAGGGAATGATACTAAAAAATGAATAGAGAAGAACTAGAAAAAATAAAACAAAAAGCTATACAAGAACATATTCCAATAATAATGGATGAAACATTAGAAGTAATAGAAAAATATATAAATAAAAATAAACCAAATAAAATATTAGAAATTGGTACAGCTGTAGGATACTCAGCAATATGTTTTTCAGAATTTTTAGCTCCAAATGGAAAAATAGATACAATAGAAAGAGAATTAGATAGAATAAAACAAGCTAAAGAAAACTTTGAAAAAGTTGGAGTGAAAGATAAAATAAACTTATTTGAAGGTGATGCAGTAGGAATATTACCAAATCTAGATAATAAATATGATATGATTTTTATTGATGCAGCAAAAGGAAAATATCCATTTTTTCTGGAACATTCAATTAGAATGTTAAATGATAATGGGATAATTTTTGCTGATAATATATTATATAAAGGATATGTAATGAGTGATTACAATAAACATAAACAACGTACTGCGGTTAGAAATCTAAGAGAATATATAAAAAATATTACAGAAAACGAAAACTTTAATACAGAAATATTAGAAGTTGGTGATGGTCTAGCTGTAAGTATAAAAAAATAGCATTTTGACAAAATTATGTAAATATAGTATAATTTTAATAGATACTTGCACATAATTCCTGCAAAATAATTGAATTGTGGGATGGTGCTAAAAATTATTATTCAAGGAGGACAACTTTATGACAAAATTAGAGCAACGGCAACACGTAATAATTTTAATTTTAGCAGGGTTATTGCTAGGAATAATAATAGCAATAGCAATCACAGATGTGACACATGAAAAAGTTTCAGTTTCTGAAAATGAAACAGAAACTAATTGCAAAGTAGCCGGTATATACAATTTTACGGATCACCGTGAAGTTGAAAACTGGCTTTGGCAACTCCAAGATGAGGGATACAAAGCAATCCTTTGGGCTCACCCAGTGGACCTAGAGGAGGTCAATGTCACATATTGTGACAAAGACGGAAGCATCAAAACATATTATACTAGGATACCTAGTAAAAATATGAACCTAGTCAAAAAAAGGCTAGGAGAAGGATTGCTAAATCCAAGTAGCCTACGGAAAGACTACATGCTTTCGTCAGATGATGCAGGTTACTTCTACCTGTACAACGAAAAGGCAGTAGACACCCTACTGTGGTTCGGTAAATATGACTATGACATGAGAATCACGGTAAGAAATGAAAAGGGTGGTATCGAAACATATGTGACAGATATCCCCGAATGGGACTGGGAAGAAGTCCAGTCCATAATCTTAAGGAGTTAGCACCAAAGCCCCCTGACTTGAACAAGTCAGGGGGTAAAATAAATTTAATATTCCAATTCGCTTTCAGTACTTTCTAATTTTTTATCTTTTAATCTTTCACCATATTCTATTAATTGTGTATAAGTTATTTGTTTAGGCAATTTAGATAAAAACTCGTTTTTTCTTACATTATGTTCATCATCTTTTTTCGTTGTTTCTAGTATAGTAGATAAACGCTCTAATAATAAATTGCCAAGTAAAGTCATAGAATCTTTTTTTCGTAAAACCTCAGTAAACTCATCAACAATATCTTGATGTTGAATAGCAGCATTTAAAGAAAAACCTGAACCAGATACAGCTCTAAATAATGCAGGAGAATAAGAAATTGCAGTATTATATAAGTACTCATTTGTATCTACTTCTGTATTGGCATACTCTTCAGAAATCTTACCTTCATCAATTAATTTTTTTACCATAACATCAGGATCTTCGTCATAAATCTCAGGGTCATAATCAGGATAAAACTGTCTAATTAAGCCAATTGGAGCATCCATAACATTAATTTTGTCTTTAATTTTAATATGAGATAATTTTTCTTTATATATGTTAGCAAGCTTAGGAGTTTCAAGTACTCTTTCAGGTTTATCAACAGCTTCTAAAAATTTATCTAATGGCATAGTTTCATTTTCAGGATTAACATATTCAAAAAAACTTGTAGGGTCAAAGCTTTTTCCAGGTTCACCACTATGGAAAGCAGAACCACGTTTACTATTATAATAACCCCAATCAGATTCAGCTAAAAGTTCAATCTTATCATATGGTGTGTGCAAAATATAATAATATGCAGCAAAACCATTAGGCTTTTTACGATATTTGCTAAATTCAAAAGTGACACCCAAACTATCTTTTAAAAATGGATGATTTAAAACAGTAGGCAAAGTTTCGTCTAAAATAGCATATTCCAACATATTATCTAACCTACTAGCTAAATCAGAGAATAAAGACTTTAAATCTTCTTCCTGAACACTAGTTATTGAAGAAGCAAAATTGCCTTCTTCAAGCTTAATTTTAGTAGTTGCCAACTCATCTTGAAATGATGGAATCCTTTCTTCTGTAAATTCAGGGAAAGATATATCAATTATTGCCTCTAATAATTCAAGTTTCTTTTCCAAGTATTGCTTTTCAGAAAATAATTCAATATCTCCATCATTATTTTTAGAATCTATTATAAACTTTCTATACTTTTCCTTTTTAGCCAACAGTTTTTGGACTTCCTCAGATGACATATAATCATGAACAACATAACCATCTGAAAGTATTTTATCATCACGTTTATCAATTAGTAAAGAAATATCTTTCCTAAAATGATCAAGAACAACAGTCAAAGCCTGAATATCCTTTATAGTAGGAGTTTTATCATAATTTTCTTGCAAATATTCTAAACTTTCTGCATTTTTATTACCTGCTAATCCATATATACCTTTTTTAAATTCTTTTGGAATATTATGAGAATAGCTATTATCACTTTTGGTACGAAAAGGTATAGAAACAGAAAGCTCAGGATAACATCTCCTATATGCCATATGAATAGCTGCAGCGAGATAACACATATATTCAGTAGCATCAAAAGCATTCTTGTCCTTATATATATCTAAATAAGATTTGCCTACATTTTCAAGAAAACCTTGTTGCATTTTAATAACTTCATTTGAATCCAATTTAATATCATTTAAAAAATCACTTTTTTCAATATTCATATAAAAAACCTCCAATCAACTAACTATAGTATAACACAAATAAAAAAACATAGCAAATTTGACATTTATCTAAAACCTATATATAATAATGTTACAATTTACAGATATTTCAATATATATATTAAAATAATTTTTTTGACTGTGAATTGCAACATAATCATTTTAAAAGAAAAGAGGAAACAAAAATGCAAAGACCAGAACTACTTGCCCCAGCAGGCTCATATCAAAAAGCAAAAACAGCATTTTTATATGGAGCAGATGCAGTATATTGTGGAACATCATCTTTATCACTAAGAACAAGAGCAGATATGCAAGATGATGACTTAATAAAAACAATAAAATATGCTCATGAAATAGGAAAAAAAGTATATGTAACACTAAATATTTTTGCATTTGATGATAAATACCAAGAAATAATAGAAATGACAAAAATATTAGAAGAAGTTAAACCTGACGCAATTATAGCAGCAGATGGAGGAGTTATAGAAGTAATAAAACAATATGCCCCTAGTATACCAATACATGTAAGTACACAAGCAAACATTGTTAGTATGCATACCGCAAACTTTTGGTATAAAAATGGAGCTAAAAGAATGATATTAGGAAGAGAACTAAATAAAGAACAGATAAAATACATTATGAAAAACAAACCAAATGACATGGAAATAGAAATATTTGTACATGGAGCAATCTGTTTTTCATATTCAGGAAGATGTTTTTTAAGTGACTTTTTATCAGGAAGAAGTGCAAATCTAGGAGAATGTAGTCAGAGTTGTAGATGGTCATATAATTTATATGCAGAAGAGAAAAATAATTTAGGAGAATTTATGCCAATAGAAACAAACGAATATGGTACAAGTATATTCTCGTCAAAAGATTTATGCCTAATCAACGAAATACCAGAAATAATAGAAATGGGAATAGATAGTTTAAAAATAGAAGGAAGATTAAAAACAGAATATTATATAGCTAGTGTAATAAATACATATAGATCAGCAATAGATAATTATATAAAAGACCCAAAAAATTATGATGGATCAAAATATCTAAAAGAATTGGAAAAAGTAAGAACAAGAGGATTGACAACATTTTATTTTAATGACAAAAATAATAAAGATATACAAGAATATGGAGGAAGACAATATAATGAGCAATATGAATTTGGAGGCAAAATTATAGAATACAATAGCGACAAAACAGTAATTGAAATAAAAAATAAATTAAAAGTTGGAGATGAATTAGAATTATTAATACCATATAAACTAGAACCAGTGACATTTAAAATAGAAAAATTATGGGATATTGATACAAAAGAAGAAATAAATGAGATAAGTCCAGGAGTTAAAGGACAACAGGTATTACTAAATATACCAGTTAAATGTGAAAATGGTTGGATTTTAAGAAGAAAAAAATAAAATGATTTGAGACATTTATATATTAAAATTCAGTAGTTAATAATAACAATAATATTATATTAATAAATTTTAAGTACCATATAAGTAATTAAACGAGCAAAGTGGGTATGATTAGAGTAACATAACTATCATAGCAAATTATAATAGTGATATTGAACACAGATATAGAAAAACAAAAATATTAATATAATATTATTGTATAAAATACTACTAAACTATAATATTTTAATTTACAACACAAAAAAATTATCAATCCTTAAATTCTTTAGATAATTTACTAATAGCTTTAGTTTCTATTCTAGATACGTAACTACGAGAAATGCCTAACATTTCTGCAATTTCATGTTGTGTTTTAGGCTTATGACCATCCAAACCAAAACGCAGTTCTATAATAGTTTTTTCTCTATCCTTTAAAACAGATTTAATTTTTTCATATAAGAGTTTGATTTTTATCTTTAAATCAACTTCATCTTCAATATTTTTTTCATCATTTTCTAGTACTTCTTGAAGAGTAACAACATTGTCATCTTTATCTTTTCCAATAGGCTCATTTAAATAAACTTCTGCACCAAGTTTTTTAGTAGAGCGTAAATGCATTAGAATTTCATTATCAATACATCTAGAAACATATGTACTAAGCTTGCTACCTTTATCCAACTTATAACTATTTATTCCTTTAATCAAACCAATTGTTCCAATAGAAATTAAATCATCTTGGTCAACATTGGCAGTAGAATATTTTTTTGCAACATGTGCCACAAGTCTTAAATTTCTCTCAATTAATATATTTCTTGCCTCTTCATTACCATTTGCCATCTGCTCCAAACATTGTCTTTCTTCTTCATGAGAAAGAGGCTCTGGAAATAAATTACTACTTTGAATATATCCAACAACAAAAACAGTGGACTTAAAAAAACACCAAAAACCAGCAAGAGATAAAATAGGAATCATAATGCACCCCCAAAAAATCTTTATAACACAATATATGTGTAAAAAAATAAAAAGTGCATGACCCTATAAAATATTAGTATAGACGATAAACAAAAAATATGTTATAATAAATAACATTAAGGGATTACTAGAAAGGATGAAAAAGTAAAAAATGAATCAGAATATCGATATATCAAACATATTTAATGTGCAAAACTTTATAATATATTTAATAATAATTAATATAATAGGATTTTTAATAATGTTTATAGATAAAAGAAAAGCAGAAAAAGGAAAATGGAGAATACCGGAAAAAACGATTTTTATTGTAACAGCATTAGGAGGAGGAATAGGAACAATTTCAGGAATGTATGCATTTAGACACAAAACACAAAAATTTCAATTTGTAATTGGATTGCCAGCCATAACAATACTTGAGATTATAGGAATAATTTATTATTTTATTTATTAGATTTGTTCTACATCAGCAACCTCATTGTTGATATTTATCACATTTTTATAATATAAAAAATAAACTATATTATTAAGAAAATTAAAAAACAATGAGAGGAATGAATAGAAAATATGAATTTAATAAAAAAAATAAAATGCCAATTTAAAAGATGTATAGAACCAAATGACATAAATAAAAATCAATTAGAAGAATTAGTAAAACAAGGCTGTATATTAATAGATGTAAGAAGTAAGCAAGAATTTGAAGAAGGACATTTAGATAATGCAATTTGCATTCCAGAATATGAAATAAAAAAAGAAATTATAAACATAGTAAACGATAAAAATAAAAAAATAGTTCTATATTGTGATACTGGAAGCAGAAGCAAAAAAGCAGAAAAAATATTACAAAAATTAGGATACAAAAATGTATATAATTTATATAAAGGTCAATTTGGAGAAGAATGAAAAACAAAAAGTAGATTTTAAAAAATATATCACAAATAGATGTAATAAAAGATAAAGGTTTATGGGTATCCTTTTAAAGACCTAAATATATTATACAAGGAATGATAATAAAAATGCAGAAAAACATAAGAAATTTTAGCATAATAGCACATATAGATCATGGAAAATCAACACTAGCAGATAGGCTAATAGAATTAACAGGTGTATTGTCTAAAAGAGAAATGGAAAGTCAAATATTAGATAATATGGAAATAGAAAAAGAAAGAGGAATAACAATAAAATCACAAGCTGTAAGGATGAAATACAAAGCAAAAGATGGACAAGACTATATACTAAATTTAATAGATACACCAGGACATGTTGATTTTAATTACGAGGTATCAAGAAGCTTAGCAGCATGTGATGGAGCAATACTTGTTGTAGATAGTAGTCAAGGAGTGGAAGCTCAAACACTTGCAAATGTATATTTAGCAATAGACAACAATTTAGAAATATTACCAGTAATCAACAAAATAGATTTACCAAATGCAAGACCAGAAGAAGTAAAAAAAGAGATAGAAGACATAATTGGAATACCAGCAGAAGATGCACCATGTATTTCTGCAAAATCAGGATTAAATGTAGAAGAAGTTTTAGAACGAATTGTAACAGA
>CALXHD010000023.1 GCA_944388015.1 uncultured Clostridia bacterium
AAAGAGTAGTCTCATTTGAGACTATCTCTTACCTTTCTTTCTTTTAGAAGAATTTTTATGGCATTCCAGCCACAAAGCATCATATATATTAAGATTATTAAATATATGATGATTAATATCAGAATTGACCACACAATATCTGATAATAGTTTAAATCCTTCTATTGTTAAAAACATGTATAAAACTCCTATTATACATGCGGTTACAACAGATAGAATCCCTATCAAAGTGGAATTTCGATTTATCCATGTATTCCACATAGATACATCTCTTATCCACCAATTTAAGGCTTTTTCTGTCATTTTCTTGGCCTCTTTTTTCTTTAGCCAGTGTAACCTTCTTCTGATCCACCGAATTCTCTTGTAGAACATTTTGTCCCCTCCTTATTCTGCCAAAAACTGTTTAGTTGTCTTAAATATTATACTTTTATATTTTCTTTATGTCAATAATACTATTTATTCTTACCTATATTTCTTGTATTATATAGTCATCATAACTACTTATTTCATTTTGTACCTCTTCTTTAGTCTTACCATTCCAATAGCTATAATTATAAATCAATTCACCTCCATGTATTTGTATATTAGTTATAACAGGTGCCATACTATTTTCCGCTTCTTTAAAGCTATTATATCTTTCTAAAGCCTCTTCTTCAGTGTATCCTCTTACTGAATATCTTGCTCCAATACATTTTTCATTTTCATCAAATGTAAAAACAATTGTTGTTGGGTTTAAACCACTCTCTTCTTTGCTAGTTAGTATTATATTAGTTAATTTTGAAGTAATTACACCTCTTTTACTTTTTATCCATAATTCAATTGCCTCTTTAAATTCTATTTTTCCGTTTTTATCAACAGGATAACCACTTGAAAAAATATCAATCACTAGCATTATAAATATAACTGCTATAACTAAAATAACACCAATTATTATTTTTTGTCTTCTTTTAATTTTCTTTAAATAGTCAATTTTCTTTTTTTCTTCTATTTTGTCTAGAACTATGTTCTCTCCCATATTTTTTAGAACTTCTCTACACTCATTACATTCTTTTAAATGTTCTTCTATATATTTATTTGTATCTTCACTAGTTAATTTTTCTATATAATTTGGTAGTAAATCTTGTACTAATTTACACTTTTCATTTTTCTTCATCATTCCCCACCTCCTTTAGTTTTTGTTTACCTCTGTAAAAAGTTACTCTTGCTACAACTTCGCTTATTCCCAGTATTTCGCCAATTTCTTTAAAAGTCATTTCACCAGTAATTTTCATAAAAATTATCTCCTGAGTTCTACAATCTAATTGTTTTATTTTATTAATCAAATCTATTTTATTTATTGAGTTTTCTTCAATATTCTCATATCCCATCAATTGTACATCTTCTAAGTTTATAAAATCCATTTTTTTATTTCTTTTTAATTCTTTGTACCACAAGTTTTTTGCAATTTGACATAGCCAAACATATAATTTGCAATCTCCCCTATATTTTTTAAGGTATTTAAATGCCCTATAAAATGTCTCTTGTGTTAGTTCTTCGGCTATTAAATCATTATGAGTTAAACAGAATAAATATTTATAAACTTGTTTGGAATATTCTATATATATTTCTTCCATATTCTGTGTTCCCATTAAAAATCCCCTTTCTATTATATAGGAGTCTATTTTTTTCCACTTCGTTACAAAAAGACCTAAAAAAATTTTTTAGATCTTTTACTTCTATTTAATGATAACCCTTTCCTGCCCCAATATCTTTTTAAATATATCTAAGATTTTATCATTTACAAATATTGCTCCACATGGTTTTTCTTCACCATCTGTTTTTACAGATATATTTATATTATTTCTATCACCTGTAAAATACTTTATACCACCTCTTAATTGAGCTTTTTTTTCTTCATTCAAATCGGTTATATCAAATATTATAGACTTTTGTTTATTTTCAGAAAAAGTCTTTATACTATTTGCAATAATCGTAGCATTGTCATCTTCTCTAATACTTAATCGTCCATCTACTATTACAATATTCTCCTCTATAAGGGCCTCTTTCCCATCTAAATAAGCATTTTCGAAAGCAATAACTTCTGCCTGTCCATATAAATCTTCTATAGTAATAAAAGCCATTATTTTATTATTTTTAGTAAATTTCTTTTTTATTGCTGTAATTATTCCTGCATAAATTACTCTTTGTCCATCTCTAAATTTAGATTTTTCTACAATAGAAGTATTTTCTTGGTTATTTGTGTCTATTTGTTCACTTATTTCATGTAAATCTATTGTACTTATATTTGTAATTTTAAGAATCTGATCTCTATATTTTGCCAAAGGATGTCCTGATAAATATATTCCAAGCATTTCCTTTTCCATTGATAACATTTCTTTTTCAGACATTTCTTCTCTTATTTCAAAGTTATATTTTTGTTTCTGCATTTCATCTTTTTCTTCTTGTGAACCCAAATCAAACATTGATACTTGACCACTATAACCTTTTTTGTTGTCATTTTGTACCTGTTCTGTTATTTGTTCAAATGATGCTAATAGTGTTGCTCTTGTTTCTTCAAAATCTGTGTATACCCCTGCCTTAATTAAACTCTCTATACATTTTTTATTTACTCCTCTAGGTATTGCTCTTTCACAAAAATCTATAAAACTTTTATATTCTCCATTTTCTTGTCTATCCTTTACAATTTCATCTACTGGAGCTATTCCTACATTTTTTATACTTCCTAGTCCAAAACGTATTTTTCCATTTTCTACTGTAAATTTAGTATTACTTTTATTAATGTTTGGCTTTAAGATTTCTATTCCTAATCTTCTACATTCATCAATATATTGTGGAATCTTGTCCAAATTTCCTAGGAAACTATTTAAAGTTGCTGCCATAAACTCTGCTGGATAATATGTTTTTAGATATGCAGTTCTATATGCTACTACTGCATAACATGCTGCATGTGATTTGTTAAACGCATATTTTGCAAATTCAGCCATTTCATCAAATATTTTATTTGCTGATTTTTCGTCTATTCCATTTCTTACACATCCTGGTACTACTACATTTCCATTTTCATCTGTTTGACCATGTATAAATACTTCTCTTTCTTTAGCCATTACATCTAATTTTTTCTTTCCCATTGCACGTCTTACTAAGTCTGCTCTTCCGAAGAGAATATCCTGCTAAGTCTCTTACTATCTGCATTACTTGTTCTTGATATACCATACAACCATATGTTACATTAAGTATTGGCTCCAAGCTTGGATGTGTATACTCATTATGCCCTGGATTTTGCTTTCCTTTTATATATCTTGGTATTTGATCCATAGGACCTGGTCTGTATAAAGATACCCCTGCTATTATGTCTTCTAGGCAGTCTGGTTTTAGTTCTTTCATAAAGTTTGTCATTCCTTGACTTTCAAATTGGAATATACCTATTGATGTTCCATCTTGCCATTGTTTATATACTTTAGGATCTGCCATTTCTTTATCAAATTCAACATCTATTCCTCTATTTTCTTTTACTAAGTTTATTGTATCTTGTATTACTGTAAGTGTACGTAGACCTAAGAAATCCATTTTTAATAAGCCCAGCTCTTCTAGTGTTGTCATTATATACTGTGTTGAAATTTGGTTATCTCTTACATATAGTGGTACATATGTATCTACTGGATCTTTTGTTATTACTATTCCACATGCATGTGTTGATGCCTGTCTTGGCATTCCTTCTAATCCCATTGCTATGTCTAGTAAATTTTTTATATTTGCATCATTTTCATATTTGTCTTTTAGCTCTTTATTTTGCTCCATTGCTTTTTTTATTGTTATATGTAACTCATTTGGTATCATTTTTGCCAAACTATCTGCTTCTGCATATGGTACATCTAATACTCTTGCCACATCTCTTATTACCATTCTCGCTGACATTGTTCCAAATGTTATTATCTGTGACACATGTGAATGCCCATATTTTCTTGATACATAATCTATTACTTCTTGTCTTCTTTCATAACAAAAATCAACATCAAAATCTGGCATACTTACTCTTTCAGGATTTAGAAATCTTTCAAATATTAATCCATATTTTATTGGATCTATATCTGTTATACCTATTGCATATGCTAGAATTGATCCTGCTCCTGATCCACGTCCTGGTCCTACTGGTATTCCAACAGATTTTGCATAATGTATAAAATCCCATACTATTAAATAATAGTCTACATAACCCATCTTTTTTATTACTGATAATTCATACTCTGCTCTTTGCTCTATTTCTTCTGTTATATTTTCTCCATATCGTTCTTTTAATCCATCATCACATAATTTTTTTAGATAATCATAATGTGTAGCAAATTCTTTTGGCACATCATAATTTGGTAAAATTGTATGTCCAAATTCAAATTCCACATTACATTTTTCAGCTATTTTTACAGTGTTTTCTATAGCATCAGGAAAATTACTAAAATATTCTGACATTTCTTGTGGTGACTTTACATATAGTTCATCTGTATCAAAACGCATTCTGTCTTCATCACTCATTTTTTTACCTGTTTGTATACAAAGCAAAACTTCATGATTATAGCTATCCTCTTTTTTTAAGTAATGTGCATCATTTGTTGCTACTAATGGAATATCCAACTTTCTAGCTAATTGTATAAGTTTTTGATTTGCCAATACTTGTTCTCTAATACCATTGTTTTGTATCTCTATGTAATAATCTTCACCAAATAAATTTTTATACCAAAGAGCTGATTCTTCCGCTTCTTCCTGTGTACCATATAACAGTTTCTGATTTATTTCTCCTGCTAAACATGCACTTAAACATATTAAGCCCTCATGGTATTTTTCTAAAATTTCCTTATCTATTCTTGGTTTATAATAATATCCATCTACAAAGCCTAATGATACTAGTTTACTTAGATTTCTATAACCTTGATTATTTTTAGCAAGTAAAATTAAATGATAGTATTTATTATCTATACCTGCTTCTTTTTCAAATCTAGAACGTAATGCCACATATACTTCACATCCAATTATGGGTTTTATACCTTCTTTTTTACAAGCCTTATAAAAATCTATTGCTCCATACATTACTCCATGGTCTGTTAATGCTATTGCATTCATTCCTAATTCTTTTGCTCTTACTGGTAAATCTTTTATTCTATTTGCTCCATCTAATAAACTAAATTCACTGTGTATATGTAGATGTACAAAGTCTGACATATTTTCCTCCTTTGGTCCTTATTTCATTTCTATTAATTCATATTCTGAATTACCTAATCCTATTTTTTCTCCATGTTCAATTTGACTTTCCCAGTTTGTATCTGGATGATTAATATGAAAATGATCATGTCCTTTTATATTTTTCTTAATATTTTCTCCTAATGCACTATTTTGAAATACTTCTTGTCTATTGACTAAATCTGCACATGCTTTATCAAGTGCTACAGGGTCAAAAGAAGCAAGCATTCCAACATTTGGAACAATTGGTGCGTCATTTTCTGCATGGCAATCACAATTTGGTGAAACATCACATATTAAACTAATGTGAAATTGTGGTTTATCTTTTACAACTGCTAACGCATATTCTGCCATCTTTTTGTTTAAAATATCTGCAGATTCATCATTTGGTGATTTTATTGCATCAAAATTACAAATTCCAATACATCTACCACAACCAACACATTTATTATGATCTATTACTGCTTTTCCTTCTTCATTATATGATATAGCTCCATGTGCGCAAATTTTTATACATTGTTTACATTTTTTGCAGTTTTCTAAAATAACTTCAGGTTTTCCACTACTATGCATTTCCATTTTTCCTGCTCTAGACCCTGAACCCATTCCAATATTTTTTATTGCTCCTCCAAATCCTGTTCCTTCATGTCCTTTAAAATGGTTTAATGATATAAATATATCTGCATCCATAATTGCTCTTCCAATTTTCGCAGTTTTTACATATTCTTGATTTATATCTACATATGTTTCATCTGTTCCTTTTAGTCCATCTGCAATAATCACATGACATCCTGTAGAAAAAGGGCTAAATCCATTTAAATATGCTGTTTCTAAATGATCTAGCGCATTTTTTCTTCCACCTACATATAATGTATTACAATCAGTTAAAAAAGGTTTTCCTCCTAATTTCTTTACAACATCTGCTACTACTTTTGCGTAGTTTGGTCTTAAATATGCTAAATTTCCAGGCTCTCCGAAATGAATTTTTATTGCTACATATTTATTTTGAAAGTCTATATTTTCAATTCCTGCTTTTTTTATTAATTTTTCCAACTTCTGTAATAAATTATATCCTGGTCTTGCTCTAAAATCTGTAAAATATACTTTTGATTTTTCCATTATTTTTCCTCCTTTTGATCCATCTTAGACAATTCTGTTTAACAATAATTACATAGTATTGCTTCTAATCCAATCTGAAGATCTATTAACCCATTTTTATATTTATAATCTAAATCACATAAATCTTTTAAAATTCCTATTAACTCATTTTGTTTAAAATATCTACATTGCATTTTATATTTATTTACTAAAAAAACTTGATTAGGTTTTAAATCTAGACTTGTAACCACATCTTTATTTACAGCAACTGCTACACTTGTTAAATATAGTTTTTTAAAATGATTATATAATGTAATCAATATTTTTTGTAATGGTTCTTTTTCATATAGTAAATTTTTAAGTACTTCCAAGGATTTTGCTATGTTTTTTTTCCCTAAATTGTCTGTTAAATCAAAAATTACGCTTTCCAATTTTTTTGTACATAATTTGTCTATATCTTGTTTTTCTATCGTTCCATTAGCTCCTGCATATTCAATTAATTTTCTTGTTTCATTAATTAATTCTTGCATATTTGTGCCACAACATTCTATTAAAAATTGCAACACACTATTGTCTACATTTACTTTGTAACTATTACAAATTACTTTTAGCCTTTGTATTATTTGAATTGGCTTTTGAAATTCAAAATTGCATATTATTCCTAGTTTATCTATTGTTTTATACAGCTCTTGTTTTTCAGCATCTTCTTCAACAAATACTAACACAACACTTTGTCTAATTAAATCTATATTTTCTTGGATATATTTTGAGATATTACTTTTCTGTTTAGATAATTCATCTGATTTTTTTCTTCCTTCTTTTTTAAATAATCCTGTATTTCTTGCTATTATTAATTTTTTTTCATAACCAAAACTTGGTGTTTCTATATCTGCTATTAGTTGGTTTACATTACTTTCATCTATTTGTATATAATTTATTCCTTTTACAGTTTCTCCAAATAACTTCTTTATTTTTTTTATTACTTGTTCTAATAAAAATTGTTCTTCTCCATATAATAGATATAATGACTGCAAATTTTGATTTTGTAATTCTTTTTCTAGTTCCTCTATTTTTTTCAACCTATTTCTCCCCTTATTTCTACATTATAATTTTTGGGCAAATTTAGCTGAATGTGCATGACATATAGCTATTGCCATACTGTCTGTTACATCATCTAATTTTGGTAGTTTTTCTTCATTTAATATCATTTTAACCATTCTTTGTACTTGAATTTTATCTGCTCTCCCATAACCTGTTACTGCTTGCTTTATTTGTAACGGTGTATACTCAAATATATCTATTTTATTTATTCTTGCTGTCATTAATATTACTCCTCTTGCCTGTGCCACATTTATTGCAGTTTTTGCATTATTATTAAAAAATAATTCTTCTATTGACATTGCCTCAGGTAAATATTCATTTATTATATTTGTTAAATCTACATAAATTTTTTCCAATCTTAAAGGAAATGATTGTTTTGCTTCTGTTAAAATTGCTCCAGATGTTATTAAATGAAATTTATTACCTATATAATCTATTATACTATACCCTGTTATTGCAAAGCCTGGGTCTATTCCCAATATTCGCATTTTTACTCTCATTCCTTCCAAATATATCAAACACATTACTAACAAATTAACGGAAAGCCAATGAAAAAGATAAAATTAGTATAAATTTTAAGGCTTTCCTATTATCCTCTATATTAGGTTATTATTCTTAATATTTCTGATACACTCCATGCTTGAGATATAGTTCCCTTTGGTAAATATGGTTTTACAGAATCATATATTTCTGCAATACTACCTATACATCCTCTTTCCTCTATTTCTTTACTAAATGTTGTAATTATATCATTTTTAAAATTGTCTATTTTATTTTGTATTTCTTCTTTTTGTCTTTTTCCTCTTAGTGCATTTTTCATATTTTTTAGACTATCATAATATAATCCTAACAACCATACCCATGTAATACCTTGATGATAACTCATATCTCTTGTTTTAGGATCTCCTTCATATATTTTTACATAACCTGGTTCTCCTTTTGCTAAAGTTTGAATACCATATGGCGTTAATAGTTTTTTCTCAACTGTTTGAATTATATTTTTTGCTTGTTCAGATTTTGGATCTATTATTGGATATGTTAAACTAAGTGCAAATAATTGATTTGGTCTTATTTTACTATCTCCTAATACATCATATAAACATTTTCTACGAGTATTATAAAATTTATCTACAAAAGATATTTTTGTTTTTTTAGCTAAATCCCCATATTTTTTTGCCTTATCCTTTTGTTTAAATTTTATACATAGTTCTTCCATTATTTTCAAACTATTATACCACATACTATTTATTTCAACTGCTTTTCCATTTCGGGGTGTTACTGCAAACCCTCCAATTTTAGCATCCATCCACGTATTTTGTGTTTCTTCTGTTCCTGATACTATTAAGTTATCTGTATCCAAATATATATTATTATTATCTACATCAATTCCTCTTTGATAACTTTCTAAAATTGTTTCTAATTTTTCAAAAAGTTCTTCATATACAAAATCATAATCTTGTGTATAATCTAAATATTTCTTTATTTGTTCAAATAATAAAAGTGATGCATCAACACTATTATATAATGGTCTATTATCAAATCCTGAATATCCATTTGGCACTAAACCATATTTTATATCACGTACCATTGTAAGCAATATTTCTTTTGCAAGTTTAAATCTTTTAGTTTTTAATAACAATCCTTCAAATGCAATTAAACTATCACGTCCCCAATCTAAAAACCATGGATACCCTGCAATTATTGTATGTAAACCAAAAGATGGTCTGTATACTACAAATGTATCTGAGGCTATTATCAAATTTTTAATTAAATTTTTTTGTTCTTCATCTTCTATTTTATCTAGTAATTCTGTTTGATTTACTATTTTTTGTATCCTTGATTTTTCTTGTTTTATTAGTTTTTCTACATTAATTTCTTCTATATTTTCTTCAAATGAGCATACAAATGAAATCTTCTTAGTTGTATTTGCTAAAATATCTACCTCATATCTACCTACTACAACATGATTTTCTTCTGGATAAAATCCTCTTTTTTGTTCTTCAATATAAAACATATTATTAAATGTATCATTCTTGTGTTCTATATATCTTCCTTCTGATAAATTCATATAAATTGGATATTGAATTTTCTCATCTATTATTACTTTTACCTTTGTTTTATTTATTTGCTGTCTTATATTAAAATCATGTCCTGTACTCATTGAATGGAAATCTCTAAAATTCATAATAGGTGCTAATGTCAACTGAATTGGATCTTTTCCAGTCTTTATTTCATAAAATACACCTACTGTATTTT
Organism: uncultured Clostridia bacterium; assembly: GCA_944388015.1. GTDB lineage: Bacteria > Bacillota > Clostridia > TANB77 > CAG-508 > CAG-269. Next base: position 9,684 of record CALXHD010000023.1, read on the forward strand.
TACCATACTCCATGCATATTGTTTTTGTTATTTTTACATCTTTCACATTATAGTCAAATACTGGAAATCTTTCCTTTTCAAAACTTGTTTGATATTTATATCCTTTAGATATATAATTTTGTCCCATATTTGAGTATAAGTCATAGTTTTCTCCATTTATTTTTATACTTTCATCAAGTTTAGATAAAATTAAAAATCTTCTTGCTGGTGGAGTTAATGGTGCTATTAATAATCCATGATATTTTCTAGTATTTATTCCTATAGCTGTAGAACTAGCAAATCCTCCTAATCCATTTGTTATTACCCATTCTTTTTCAATTCCTTTTTCTAATGTTAAATCCTCTTTTGTATATCTCATATTCTCCTTTGCATTTATTTATAATAAATGCTCTCCTTTCTATTTTAATTTACTATTTTTTAGTTGTTCTAACATTTCGTTTCTTAACTGTTGTGGTGTTTTCTTTTCTTTTTTTCTGTTTGCCATTTTTCTCTTTGTCCTTTCATCTGCTTCTCTTATTGATGCTATTCTTTCACTATATTTGTTACTAAATTTGCTTTTTCCTTTTTTTAGTTTTTTTGCCTTTTCAGGATTTTTACTGATTTTCATTTCTTTTTTCTTCATTTCTTTTTGTATTTTTTGTATACGTTTATCTTCTCTAAGTTTATTGTTTAACATCATATATTGTGGATCATTTTGCTTATCCTGATATTTTAAGTCATCACAAATTAGTTCTATTATTGATGATGCTACAAGTGATGGATCATGTCTTATAAATCCATCTGTTACCATTGCCAAATCTCTTTGCAAAAATCTTATACCTTTAACATTTTGTGTACTTTGTTCAACCAAGTCTTGTCCTTCTATATTATATCTTTTTATCATTTCTGGTACTATTTCTCCTGTGTCATATATACAGTAGTCTATAACACCTTTTCCACAATGTTCTTCTATTGCATTTATATGATCTGAAATACTGTAATTATCTGTTTGCCCTGGCTCTGTCATTATATTACTAATATATACTTTTATTCCAGCAGATTCTTTTATTGCTTTAGTTACTCCATTTACTAGCAAATTCGGAATAACATTTGTATATAGACTACCTGGACCTATAATGATACAATCAGCATTTTTTATCGCTTCTATAACTCCAGGAGCAGGTCTACAATTTGATGGATTTAAATATATTCTATTGATTTTTGTTACTTTGTCATATACAACTTCTGGTATTCTCGATTTTTCAGTAATTGTATACCCATTTGCGAGTTCTGCAGTTATATTCATTTGATCTAAAGTAACTGGCAAAACTTTACCTGTAATACTTAGTATATGATTACTATTCATTATTGATTTTGCAAAATCTCTATTTACCTCTTTCATAGCCAAAAAATATATATCTGAAAATGATAATCCTCTTAATCTACCAGTTTTAAAATTATAATTTAATAATTTGTCCATATCATTTTCTTCATTTGCTAGTGCTATCATACTATCTTTAATATCATCTAAAGGCATTGTGCCTAACTCTTTTCTTGAATTTGATATTTCTTCTCCATAATCTGATATTGTTACTATTGCTGTTAAATTATTTGTATATTTTTTTAACCCTGTAAGTACTGTATTTAAACCTGTTCCACCTCCAATAACAACAATGTTTGGTCCTTGGTCATATACTGTTTTATTAAATATTAGAGATTTTACATTTACATTTTTCTTATCATCCATTCTCTTATCAGTAGATTCTACCAGTACTTCTAATGTTCTTTTATTTAATCCAATCAATCCAATCACAATTGATAAAAAACCAATAACAAACACAACTATTATTTTTCCTACTAATGTAAATGACATTTCTTTTAATACTAATATTTCTGCTATTCCATAACATGCTAAAATTATTCCTACAACTATTAATAACATCCATCTTTTCATTTTTGAATTATTATTAAGCCACTTAAAAAAACCTTTCATCTTTAATTCCATTCCTTTCTGACTTTGATGCAAAATTTTGAAAGTAATTATTCAAATTATTAGTCTATTTCTCCTATTATTTCTACCTCTAATTGAATCTTTTTCCCAAATTTCTTGTATATTTCATCTTGTGTATATTTTATCAGATCTAATATGTCTTTAGCAGTTGCATTATTTTTGTTAATTATAAATCCGGCATGTTTTGTAGATATTTCAGCTCCTCCAATTTTAAAACCTTTTAAACCTGCTTCATCTATTAATTTTGCTGTTATGTAATTATCCCCTCTTTTAAATGTACTACCAGCACTTGGATATTCAAGTGGTTGTTTTTCTTTTCTTATTTTTGCATAATTATCCATTTTGTATTTAATTTCTTCTTTTTTTCCTTTTTTTAATATGAATTCTGCTTCTAGAATTATAGATTTATTTGTTTTAAAAATGCTATTTCTATAAGTTAAATTCAAATCATCTTTTTGTAATACTTCTATATTTCCCTTTTCATCTAACACTACTACTTGTGTTATTATATCTTTTATTTCTTTGCCATTTGCTCCTGCATTCATTTTTATAGCTCCACCTATTGTTCCTGGTATTCCTGATAATTCTTCAAAGCCTGATATTTCTTCTTTTAATAACACATGTGCAGTTTCTATGATTTTATTTCCTGCTCCTATTTTTAATTTTATATTTCCATCTTTTTCATTTTCTATTTCTAATTTTTTAATTTCGTTTTTTATAACTATCCCTTTTATACCTTTGTCTGTAACTAATATATTACTACCATTTCCTATTATATATATTGGAATATTATTTTTTTTTGCTATATCATTTATTTTTTGTAATTCTTGTATAGTTTTTACGACTATATAAACTTCTGCCGGTCCTCCTACTTTAAAACTTGTATGGGCTTTCATTGGTTCATTATACTTTATTTGGCTTTTGTTTATATCTAATTTAGCATTTTCTATTATTTGCTTTACTTCCAACTTATTTCCCCCTTTGCAGTTTATCTTAATATATCATTTTTCTTATATAATTGCAATAACATTTTTTTAAAACATATTATAGTACATATTATTGAAAATATCAGTTTTAGTAACTACAGTGCTAGCTTTTATAACATATTGTAATTAATACATAAAAATTTAATTATCTCAATTGTAATATTATATTTAGTTATTATTATAATTCTTTATGCTTTTTTGTATAATATTTATCATATCCCATTTTTACCAATTCTTCGAAATCTTGCCATATAGTATCCGGTACTTCCATTTTTTCTTGCCATCCTCTTTCTGCAAACACTTTCATTCTTTCTACTGATCCAACTAAATCTTCTACTACTTCTTCGCTATTACCTATTTCATTTTCATATTGCTTGCAATATTCCTCAAAATCAATATTTTGTGATGTAATTATTGCTTTACATTCAGGTATAATTTTCTTTATTGTTGCTTCAACTCTTTTTTCTGCATATGGTTTGCAAACTACTATACAAGACTTAATATTCAACTTTTCTTTTTCTATTAATTGTTTTATAAATCTAAAATTATCTCCTGTATTTGTGGATTTATTTTCTATATAAATATTTTCTTTTGGGACTCCTCTTTTAATGGCATATTCAGTAAATTTATTTGCTTCAGGTTGGTTCCATATATTTTTTGTAACTTTTCCTAATCCTCCTGAAAAAATTATTTTACCACCATATTTCTTATAATATAAATCTACTACTGTTTCTGCTATATGTATGTCTTCACAACCTAAGCCTATAATGCAATCTGTTTTTTCCAATTTTTTATTGCTTTTCATATAATTCCATAATTTTTTTATTAGTTCTTTCTCTTTTAATTGGTGAACAATACCATTGATCATATTTAAATTAGTTGGAAAATAAAATTCTGCTCCGACTTTTTCAAGTATATATGCCACAATTGTATTGGCTCCTCTTGTACCATTCATAAAACCTGGATTTTCAGGATATTTTTCTTTTAACTCATTTAAACTTTTTTTATATATTGCTTCTTCATTATTTTTTTCAGATTGTTCTGTCTTTAAATAATATGGTATATCTTTTCTTGTAAAAAAAGTATTTTTATTCATTTTATTTTCTGCTATAGTATTATACATCAAATGAAATCCAGTAAATATAGCATATCTACATCTAGTTTTAGGTAATTGTTTAAAGTTTTCTTGTATATATTTATACATATCATTTATATCTATATTTGGTCTATCTTCTGCAATTTCAGGAAATTTTTTTAACATATCACCTGTAGCAAATTCTTCTGTTAATTGTTCAATTATTTTGCCATTTTGCATTACAATCATTTCTGTTGAACTTACTCCAACACAGCACACTAGATATGGTTCATCTATCTCATATATATTTCCAACTGCTTTTGCCATATATTTTTCTTCTTCTTGTTCTGAAATTATATTAATGTTTATTCCTGTTTCTTTAATTATTTTTTTTTTCAATTCTTCAAACTGAGATTTGCTTAACATTCTAAAAACACTTGTTGCATATGCATGTATTTGTATGTCTACATTAGATTTTTTTGTTTCTTTTATCCCACTAATTAATTCTTCTTCATCTTCTTTTGCTATTCCCTTGTCTTTTGAAAAATTTTTTTAAACATTATATTTTTTAAATATATACTTTTTATTTCTCTCATATTTTTTATAAGATATGCTTTTATATTTCCAGATCCTATATCAATTATTATTTCATCCATTTATTTATAATTCCTCCTAATATTATTATCCAAACTTTATTTTAGATTGATATAAGTATATCAAATATATTCTTTGATTTCAATAATTACTGCATTAATTATAATTCGTTTGCAGAAAAAAATATATTATATTTCATAAATTTTCTAGTTTAAATACATTTATTAAACTGTAAATATTGTTTTTACATCTGCTAAAAGTGTTATTAATGTTCTTCCTCTCTCATCTCTTTTTGTCATTTGTATACTTTTATTTATATTTTTTATTGGTTAAGTAAATTGATGTATAATAATTTCTTTTATTAATTACATTTTTGTTACATATTCATTATTTACATTTAATATGTATTATTATAAAGAATTTTTAGATATCATATGAAATCATCTCTATATTCCAAAACTATTGCTATTTTTAAGATATTGTAGTATAATATAAATGTATATTAATTTTAATTAGAGCATTTAATTGCTCGAATGGAGGTTATTTATGTGGCAATGGTGGTTAATTGCTTCAGGTATTTTTTTTATAGGTGAAATTATGACAGTTGGATTTTTACTATTTTGGTTTGGTATAGCAAGTTTAATCTCTATGGTCGTAAGTTTTTTTACTTCAAACCTTGTAATCCAAATGGTAGTATTTTTAGTTTCTTCTGTTATATTAATTTTAGCTACTAAACCTTTTGTAAAAAAATTCATGAACAAGAAAAATATTGCAACAAATGCTTATTCTTTAATTGGTAAAACTGGTCTTGTTATTCAAGAAATTGACAATGTAAAAGGTATTGGTCAAATTAAGGTCGGAGGAGAAGTTTGGTCTGCTCAAAGTGAAGACAATTCCGTTATCCCTGTAAATACAGAAATTGAATTAACTAAAATAGATGGTGTAAAAGCTATCGTTAAACCTATAAAAATAAGTATTACAAATTAGTTATTTATGTTTTATTATATTATTTTTAGAAATATAATTTCTAAAGGGAGGTTGAAATTATGTTATTTTTAGGAATTTTGCTTGTTATTATTTTAATAATTGCATTTAGTTCTATTAAAATAGTTAAACAAGCGGAAGTTTATATCATAGAAAGGTTAGGTAAATTTTATAAAGTTGCTGATGCTGGTCTTACAATTATAATTCCTTTCTTTGATCATGTAAGAAGTGTTGTTAGTTTAAAACAACAAACAATGGATGTTCCACCACAAGGAGTTATTACTAAAGACAATGTTACAATTACAATAGATACAGTTGTGTTTTATCAGATAACAGATCCTGCCAAAGCTGTTTATGAAATTCAAAATTTGAAAAAAGGTATCGAATATCTAGCTATTACTACTATTCGTGATATTATTGGTAAAATGGATCTTGATGAAACATTTAGTTCAAGAGATGGTATTAATACTCAATTAAGAGTTGTATTAGATGAAGCTACAGATAGATGGGGTTGTAAAGTTGATAGAGTTGAAATAAAAGATATTACTCCACCAGCTGATATACGTGATGCAATGGAAAAAGAAATGAATGCAGAAAGAAATAAAAGAGCTTTAATTCTTGAATCTGAAGCTCAAAGACAATCTGCTATCACTATTGCTGAAGGTAAAAAACAAGCTGCCATCTTAGAAGCTGATGCAGATAGAGAAGCTCAAATTAGAAGAGCTGCCGGTGAAGCTCAAGCTATTAAAGAAGTTGCTGAAGCTAAAGCTCAAGAAATACATATGGTTTATGAAGCAATAAAACAATCTTCTCCTGATGAAAAACTTGTTCAATTAAAATCTTTAGAGGCTTTAAAAGAAGTTGCTAATGGCGAAGCTAATAAAATATTTATACCATTTGAAGCAACAAATGTATTAGCAAGTTTAGGTGCTATTAAAGATGTTATGACAGACAAAAAAGATGAAAAAAAATAAAATAATAATTACTGACATTATAGGAAAGATTAAAAAATTTACTATCACATGTCAAAAGAAAGATGATTATAATATCTAAATTTATGGATTACAATCATCTTTCTTTTTTATTTGAATACAAAATTATTTTTTTATTGCTATCATTAATTCATTTGGTTGAACAGTTCTATTTGCATTTTGATAAACAAATTTGTCATCTGTAAAATAGACTTCATATCCATTGTTTTCAAAATAATTCTTATTTATTCTTAAAAATTCCTTTACTTCATCTTCTGATAAATTGTTTTTTACTCGTAGTTCATAAAATGTATATCTAATAATTCCTTTATCTTCACTTTCTTCTAATTTTTTATTTATATAATTTATTGTAAAATATTTTAATTCTTTTTCTGTCATATCTCCACTTCCAATCTAGAATAATATTTATTATTTAATTTAATGTAAAATCTCATTTATTTAAATAAGATTTTATTATTTACTATATTTTAAAATGTCTTTTACAACTTCTCCTGCTATAATTAGACCTGCCACAGATGGTACAAATGATATGCTTGATTGTACAGGTTTTTCTGTATTCTCTCCAATTCCGAATAGTCTTTAATGGTTTTTCTTTTGAATATACTACCTTTAATTTTTCTATATTTCTAGCTTTTAGTTCTTTTCTCATAATCTTAGCTAATGGACATTCAATTGTATTATATATATCTGTTACCTCAAATTTGGTTGGGTCTAGTTTATTTCCTGTTCCCATACATGATATTATTGGAATTTTTAATTTATTTGCTCTAACTACTAATTCTATTTTTGCTGTTATAGTGTCTACTGCATCTACTACATAATTTATGTCATTTGCTAAAATTCCTTCGCTTTTAGGAAGAAAAAATTCTGCATATGTCTCTACATTAGCTTTTGGGTTTATGTCTAATATTCTTTCTTTTCCTACTTCTACTTTTAATCTACCTATTGTTCTATTTGTTGCTAAAATTTGTCTATTTATGTTTGTTTCACAAATTTTGTCATTATCTACCAATATAAAGCTTCCTATTCCAACTCTTGCTAAAGCTTCTAAGACATATGAGCCTACTCCTCCCAAGCCAAAAATAGCAACTTTTGCGTTATTCAGTTTTTGTATTCCATCTTTCCCTATTAGTCGTTCTGTCCTTGAAAATTCTTCCTGCACTCTTTGTACCACCATTCCTTTCTTATTCATATACTATATCACATATTTATGTTTTTCTCAATAAATTGACTAAATATAATATATAATTTGTTCAAAATTTATTAATCCAATATTACATTCTCCAATGATATTTGTCTTTGAACATATTTTATTTGATGTAATAAATACATTCTTTCCATTAATCTTTTGTCATCATATCCACATTTCTTTAATATTTCATATTGTGGCAATGAATTTGGTGTTAATGTCCCATCAAAATCATATATTATTATCATTTTTTTCATTATTGTTGCCTCCTTATATTTTCTTTTTAGTACCTACTACAATAATTATTTTACCCAAGCCTATTTATAGTGCAGAAATTCATAGTCCAGTTCCAAATTTAAATGTTGATTTTAAATTTTCTATATAAACTATTATGCAAAAAGTCCAAATAGTTCTTCTTTACCAACAAGTCGTTACCTATGTTGTATACACTAAATAAATAGCCTCCATTTTCACAGAGGCTATTTTTCGTAATACTTTTCTTAATCCAACCATTTGTTTTCAAGATAATAAAAGCCAACAACAACTCCAACTGTTAGTAATATCCAAAATATTACTAATTCCGCTCCTGTTTCTAGGAATCCTATTGTCTCTTCAATGGTTTGATTTTCATAAAATGGTGTTTCTTCAATAGTATCATTTTTTAATGTTGTATATATAGTACCTTTAAATTGTATTCCTGTACCATAATACACATTTCTTTTATGATACCCAGTTTTTACTGTTGAGATATACTGACTTGGTGGAAATGGTATTTTTCCACATTCAAACTCAACATTCAAAAAACTTATCTTTTTTGAGTTCTTTCTGTCCGCATTGTATCCCAAGACCAGTATGTTTCTGTCTTAGTTCTTGTACGAGTTTTTCCATTGGCATCCTTATATTTTTCTGTCTTGGTTCTTGTATGTCGCCTATATTCCTGTTCTTCCTTTTTTATATAAGAATATTTTCCTTCAATTTCAGGAAAACTAACAGTATCAACCGCTTTTAAGTCTCCATAGACAAATGCATTGCATATATTTGTTGACATTCCATACCGGAATAACTC